>CANSGE010000036.1 GCA_947646295.1 uncultured Bacteroidales bacterium | reverse complement strand
GCCCAGGGCATTGCCACAGCGTTGCCGCTGATATTCACCACGATAGTATTGGGATTGGCCGCGGCGAGCGCCTCGATGACGGCGTCCTGATCGTATGGCAGCTCAAGGCCGGCGCGGTCCGAGTCCTCGCAGTCCTGGCCGCTGCTCTTGTTGAGACCGCCGATGAATATCACATAATCGGCCTCGCGGGCTTTGGACACCGCCTCGGCAATCAGCTCGGCCGGCGTACGCGGGTCATTGAGGTCCTGGCCGGTCACCACACCATTATATTCGCCGGTCACGTCGCCAACATAGCCGCGGGCGTAATCCACCGGAGAGCCGCCGGCTGCGGCACGGATACCGTCGAGGGGCGAAATCTCACGCTGTACTTTCAGCGACGATGATCCACCGCCCACTGTCATCATTTTCAGCGCATTCTCACCAACTACGAGCACCTTTTTGCCCGCAGCCATCGGCAGAGTATTGTGGGCGTTGCGCAGCAGCACGATGCCCTCGCCGGCTATGCGGCGTGCGGCGGCGTAGTGCTCATCGGCACACAGTGAACCGGAGCCTTTGCCCGAGGCCATCGACGTGCGGAACATTGTGCGCAGCACACGGCGCGCCTTGTCGTTGAGCTCCGTGGTGTCCACCTCGCCCGATGCTATGAGCTCGAGATAGGGATTGGCCAGATAGTAATTGTCGTAGGCGTTGGAGGCGCCGGCGCTCAGGCCGTTGGTCCACGAACCGAATTCGAGGTCGAGACCGTTCTTGATAGCCTGACGCGTATCATGTGTTCCGCCCCAGTCGCTCACCACAGCACCGTCGAAGCCGAATTCGCCCTTGAGGATTTCGTTCAGCATGCGGTTGTTGTGGCAGAGGTGCTCGTCGCCGTAGAGATTGTAGGCAGCCATGATAGTCCATGCCCCACCCTGCTGCACGGCGGCTTTGAAGGCCGGGAGATATATTTCGTAAAGGGCACGGTCGTCGAGGCTCACGTTGGTCGTGTGGCGGTTGACCTCATGATTGTTCAGGGCATAGTGTTTCACACAGGCGGCCACACCGTTCTTCTGCAGCTCCTGCACGTAGGGCACCACCATCACGGATGCCAGATAGGGGTCTTCGCCCATGTATTCGAAGTTTCGGCCGTTGAGCGGCGTGCGGTAGATGTTCACACCCGGGCCGAGCAGGATATCCTTGCCGCGGTAGAGCGCTTCCTCGCCTATCGACTTGCCATAGAGGGCAGCCATCTCCGGATTCCATGTTGCCGCCAGGCATGTCAGTGCCGGGAAGGCCACGCATGAGTCATTTGTCCAGCCGGCCTGGTCCCATTCGTCCCAGAGTACCTCGGGGCGAATGCCGTGCGGGCCGTCGGTGGTCCACAGCTCGGGTATACCCAGGCGGGGCACACCACGGGAGCAGAATTTCGACTGCGCATGCAGGATACCTACCTTCTCGGCTGTGGTCATGCGCGAGAGGGCGTCCTCGACACGTGCCTCGATATCAGCACTTTCATCAAGGTAAACCGGCTTTTGGGCCTGCATCGACACACCCATCAGGGCAGCCGTAAGAGCTATAGCATATCGTTTCATTTCTTGGGTACGTTGAGTTTCATGGATTCAATATAGGCGGTCTGCGGCTCGCAGTTGGCCAGTTTGCAATTCTCGATGAAGGCCGACATAGCCTTGCGGGCAGCATCCACATCGGGGCGGTTTTCGCGTATCGAGGCATAATTGTCGCGGGTCGACTCGGCGAATTTCACCACTTCATCCCAGCCCTCGGGTGTGGCGATACCCATCATGCAGGAGTCGCCTTTTTTCTTGTACGGCCAGAAGGTATAGCCTATGTTGTTGGCCTCCATGGCGTCGCAGAATGCGCGCTGCCACTCCATCGTATTGTGACCGATCTCACCCATGTACATCGGCAGGCCGGATTTGTCGCGGAAATCGATGAAACTGCGGATGGCATCGGCAGTAGCGTCGCCGCCGTAGCGGTGGCAGGTGTACATGATCTGGGGGTCGTACTTCCAGTCGGTGAAGGGCTCGAAGTTGCTGTTCCACTGCGCGCCGCCGAGCAGAATGATGTGGTCGGGGTCAACCTTGCGTATAGCGGCCACGGCGCGCTTCTGCACCGGCTCAAGTTTGGCGTTCAGCTCATCCTTGTTCTCAAAATAGTGAGCGATCGGCTCATTGAACAGCTCATAGCCCAGGATGACGGGCTCATCTTTATATTTTTCGGCGATTTTCACCCATATATCGCACATGAGCTGCTGTGCGCGCTCGCTCTCAAAGAGCCACGGATAGCCGTAGCTGTCGTCGATATTGTCACCGGTCTGGCCGCCGGGGGCATCGTGCATGTCGAGTATCAGATACAGTCCGTTGTCGCGGCACCATTCCACCACGCTGTCCACGCGGGCGAAGCCATCCTGATTGGCTGTCAGGCCCATATAATCTTCATCGGTGAAAAGCTTGTAGTGGAAGGGCAGACGTATCGTATTGGAGCCCGTGGCGGCGATATATTCGATATCGGCACGGGTGATATAGTTGTCCTTGAAATCTCGCCAGAAGTCGGCCGTGAAGTCTTCGCCGGCCAGCTGGCAGAACATTTCATTGATGAATCGGCCCGAATTGGTCTTGCTGAATCCGAACATATAGCCTTCCGGATTGAGCCAGTTGCCCAGATTTGTACCACGGATGAATAATTTTTGCCCGTCAGGCTTCACCAGGTCCACACCATCGACCTTCACAAAATCAGCATGCGGAGCTGCCGAGGCAATACTTGCGGTCAAGCTTATGCAAGCGATTGACAATAGATTGGATATGAGTTTCATATTAAGTTGATATAAATGATAAAGAGCAAACCTAAAAACAATCTTTCACGCCCAAAGCGTACCTCTGAAAACTGGAGTTATTTCTTCTGTTGGAACACCCTTACGTAATCCACTTCATATTTGGCGGGGAGAGCCGATTCGTCCACACCGTTCCATCCGCCCCAGTCGCCACCCCAGGCGAGGTTCAGGATGAGGTAGAACGGCTTGTCGAACGGCCAGTACTTCACACCTTTCTTTTCGTTGTCGAATGACAGCAGCATCTTGCCGTCCACGTATGTGCGGATATAGTCGGCGGTCCATTCGAGACGGTACACGTGGAAGTCGCTTTCGGCCCCCGAGGTCAGGCGCTCGGCGGTCTTCTGTGTGTTCATCACGTGGTTGTAAGCCTCGCAGTGGATCGACGATGAGGTATAGTTGGGATTTACGCCCACTTCCTCCATGATATCGATCTCGCCGCACTTGGGCCAGCCTTCATTGGCCCAGTCCACAGTCACGGGCATCATCCAGAATGCCGGCCATGTGCCTTTGCCCTTGGGTAGCTTGAGGCGCGCCTCGAAGATACCGTATTGCCAGCCGGTGCGCTCGTTTCCATAGATGCGGCCCGAGTACACTTTGCCGCCATCCTTGAATGCGGTGATGGTGAGCTTGCCGTCGGCCACTTCGGTCACACGCTTGCCATTGTAGGAGCCGGCCACATAGTTCTGCAATTCGTTGTTCACCCAACCCTGGCCCTGCACTTCATGGCGCCAGCGGCGCGAATCGGGCTCCGTACCTTCGTCAAACTCATCGTGCCACACGAGTTCATAGCCCTCGGGCACCTCGATGGTCTCGTCGATGGGTTCGGGTTCCCTGGCTGCCTGCAGCACTTCGATCTCGGTGCGTCCGCGTCCGCAGGCCAGTGTGATTGTGCCTGTGCGCGTTTCGGTTGTAGTGTTTTCAGCCACAGTGACATCAACGTTGCCGGATGTCGATGCTGTGCCGTTTTTCTTGAGTGTGATCCAGCTATCGTTCGAATAGGCGTCCCATTCGCCCGTGGCTGTCACTTGAAATGTAGTGCTGAGGCCCTCGACAGGAGCCGAGATTGACTCTATGGAGGCCGTGATGGTGCTGTTACCGGCCGGAGTCGTGGGTCCGTCACTGTTCTTATTGTCATCTCCGCATGCGCAGAGCGCTATCGAAGCGACGAGTGTGATGGTATGCAGCAAAAATGATTTCATTGTATTGAAAAAAGGGATTTTTTGGTTGAGGTAGTTAAAAAAGGCCGGGGCAGTCCCCCTCGCGGAGGCTCGCCCCGGCCCGGCATGAGAATTTCAGTTTAATCAATCTATGATATTAGTCGCGATGTGTCTGCAGGATCACATCCTTGACTTCGATGGTGGTGCCTGCGGGTGCGCCGCCGAAGTCGAGCACGAGCATCACGCCATCGAGGGTCTTGCCTGTGCAGGAAGCGTATACCACTGTGGTCTTGGAGCCGCCGGTGAGGTCATGACGGTCATCGCGATAGAAGTTGACATCAGGATTTTCTGTCAGCTTCACGGTGACGGCGGGTATATCGGCATCTGATTCGAGAGTCACGCAGAAGTCATAGCTCTGGGCCGGATCAAGCACGATGTCGGTGTGGAATTTCACCTGAGCCTTCCACTGGTCGGTACCGGGAGCATCGGGGATAGTAGATGGTGTAGTTGTTGTCGCCGATGGTCACTGTAGGCTCGGTCACGTCGCCGTCCCAGCCTGCGCCGGAAGTCCATGTCTCGTAGCCGCCGGCTTCAGTTCCGGACACAAATGTCACACCTTTCCAGAGGTTGTCGTCGCTGTTCACGTCGACGAATGTGCATGAAGGACCTGCGGGGAGCACTGTGCCGTCGTCATATTTGTGATTTTTGATCACGATATTCTCGATGGTCACATCGGTGCCGTCAGCGCAGCCGCCGAAGTCAAATGTGAAGACGGTCTTGTCGTAAGGCACATTAGCCAGACCCTCGCTGCCATAGAGACAGATAGGCTCGTTTTCGGGGATTTCAAAGCGTTTTTCCACGATGAAGTTGCCGTCGTCGCCTTCGGGGTGGATCTTCACGGTCATGCCGCCCATGCCCTTGGTGGAAGTCACGATCATTGACCAGTCGTAGGTCTCGCCTTCTTCGAGCACGATGTCGGTGGTCACGTGCATCTGGGCCTGCCATTGGTCGGTAGTGGCCGAGGGAAGCGATACATTGTATTCGTCGCCGTTGAAGCTGTAGGCGGGATTGTCGATCTGAGCCCAGCCCGGAGCGTAGTAGAATGAAGGCTCGCTCTGTGTGGCGGTCAGCCAGAGGTTGTGCTCGTAGTCATACTGATAGCCGGAGAAGCCGTTCATGATCGTCTTGTTGATTTCGAATGTCTTCAGCAGCGTACCCTGGCTCATACCGTTGCCATTGGCGATTTTCACTTCTACATTGTACTCGCCTTTCTTGCGGTAGTATTTTGAGAAGGAATGTGCGGTGGAGTAGGTCTTGCCGTCGATGATCCACACGGGATACACACCTTCGCCATTGAATTTGAATGTGGCGATATTGGTTTCCTGATCGACATCAATTGTGATGGCATCGGCATAATTCGATGCTTCAGGTACTGCATAGGCGTCGAGCTCGTAGACTTTTTCCTCTGAGCAACCGGTGAAGACACCGGTGCTGCAGACGAGAGTAGCCGCCAACGCGATTTTTGCTATATTGAGTTTCATGATGATTCGTAAGGATTAGTAAGGATTCTGAGTAAGTGTGCCCTGAGCCTTGTCGATTTCGCTCTGGGGGATGGGGAGGTGCTTCTTGTTGGACGACCATGTGTTGGTGCGGCCCCAGCCGTTCTCGTTGTTGTCGGGTACGAGCACTGAAGATGCATATCCGGTGCGGATGAGGTCCCAGTAGCGTTTGCCTTCGCCCACGAATTCAAGACGGCGTTCCTTGATGATGTTGTCAAGTGTGGCGGCAACTTCTGTGGTGAGACCTGCACGACGGCGCACCTGGTTGAGGTATTCCTTGGCGTCGCCTGCGCTGCCGCCGGTGGCGAGCAGGAGCTCGGCTGCGTTGAGGAGCACTTCCGAGTAGCGGTATACGCGCCAGTTATTGTTGTAGTTCAGCTCACCCGAAGCCTTCTGGCCGGCATTGCCACCGGTCTTGGCAGTGTATTTCTCGAGGAAGAAGCCTTCGTCTTCGTAGCGCTTGTTGTATTCAACGCCTGTTGCGGCGGCATTCCAGCAAGTTGCGTCGCGGCGGGCATCATTGGCCTCATACATTGCGTATGTGGTGGCACGCAGCGGGCAGAAGCCCCAGCCGGTCTCGTGACCGTCGGCACCTGCAGGCCAGTTGTTGGGCGAGATAATGGTCGGGAGCACAGTACCACCGGCAGCGAGGGGAGCGCCCCAGTCGCGTACGGCATTCTCGGAGATGTAGTTGATCTCGTAGATTGATTCCTGGCTCCATTCGCCGCTTTCCTTGAAGATTTCAGCATAGTCGGGAGCGAGGCCGTAGAGAGGCGAGTCGATAAGCTCCTTCATATACTTGAGGGCGGTGGGATAGCGCTGGGTATCATTCTGGTACATCACGATCTCAGCATAGAGCATGTAAGCCATGGCGGTGGATACGCGGCCTACAGCTGTGTCGGCCGGACGCATGGGCAGGATGTTGAGGGCGATTGCGTCCTCGAGGTCCTTCACCATGTATTCGTATACCTCGTCGGCAGTCTTCTGCTCGGTGATGTAGGGGAAGGTGAGGTTGCGGTCAAAGTAAGGTATATTGCCGTAGAACTTCCAGAGCCAGTTGGCATAGAAGCAGCGGAGCACTTTGGCCTGGGCTTCCCATGACTTGAGGTCGGAGTCGGTCGCGCCACTGATTTCATGCTCCATATGTTCGAGCACGTCGTTGCAGCGCTTGATGCCGCTGAAACCGTCGGTCCAGATACCGGCGATCACCTGGTTGGGTGTGGCGGCATAGTCGGCCATGAGGTGCCAGTTGGCGTTGTCAGTCTTGTCGGAGCCACCTACCCAGAAGTCGTCGGCCATGATATCGGCGAGGAGCTGATAGGGATTGTATTCGTTCATTGCCCAGTCAGTCCAGTGCAAGGGATCGTATGCAGCCACCATCGCTTCTTCCACGTGAGGCTTCGTTGAGTAATATTC
This sequence comes from uncultured Bacteroidales bacterium, assembly GCA_947646295.1. GTDB lineage: Bacteria > Bacteroidota > Bacteroidia > Bacteroidales > Muribaculaceae > CAG-873. The sequence goes on along the minus strand of CANSGE010000036.1, from coordinate 7,866 downwards.
GTTGGCGTCGGGCTGTGTAGGTGAGGTGACGGTGAGGAAATCGTCGCCGCAGGAGCTCATCGCTACCAGTGCCGTGCCCAAAACCATATATTTTGCTATTGATTTCATGTTTTTCTTTCGGTTGTTGGATTTGTTGAATGATTAACCGGGATTAGAATTGGAGGTTGAAACCTACAGTCCATGTACGGGGCTGGGGATACACACCGTAGTCGATACCGAGTGATGTGCCGGCCGATGAGATTTCGGGGTCGAAGCCGTGGTACTTGGTCCAGGTCTTGAGGTTTTCGGCGGCTACGTACACGCGGAACTTCTCTACGCAGATCTTGCGGGTGAGGTGCTGGGGAAGTGTGTAGCCGAGCTGGATGTTCTTGAGGCGGAAGTAGCTGCCGTCGAACACGAGCAGGTCAGATGACTGCCAGTTGTAGGAGTCGCCCTGTACGTAGCGGGGTACGGTGTTGGATGAGCCTTCGCCGGTCCAGCGGTTGAGCATCCATGAGGGGAGGTTGAGCGAGCGGGCATCGGTACGGCGGGTTGCGTCGAATACGTCGTTGCCGGTCACACCCTGGAAGAATGCATTGAAGTCAAATCCGCGCCATGTGGCGTTGATGTTGAAACCGTACTGCCAGTCGGGCATGCCCTTACCGATCTTGGTGCGGTCATCGTCGTCGATGGTGCCGTTGCCGTCTACGTCGACGAAGCGTACATCACCGGGCTGTGCGATATAGCCGTTCTTGAGCGAGTAAGCTGCGTTGTATGCATCGGCTTCGGCCTGGTTCTGGAGGATACCGTCGGTCTTGAGACCATAGAAGTAGGGGAAGGGTTCGCCGTTCTGGGCGCGGGAGATTGTACCTGTGCCCTGGAATGAGTCGAGGTTGGCCCAGCCCTGTTCGTTACCGTAGTTGACGAGTTTGTTGCGCAGGTAGCTGATGTTGGCGTTTACGCGGAGGCTGAATTCGCCGAAGTTCTGGCGGTAGCCGAGGTCCATTTCCACACCTGAGTTGCGCATCGAGCCTACGTTGCCGAAGGGGATGGCTTCACCTACGTATGAGGGGAGCGACATGGTCATGAGCATACCGTCGGTCTGCTTGATGAAGTAGTCGATCGAGAATGTGAAGCGGTTGCTGAGGAAACCGAGGTCAAGACCGATGTCAGTCTGCTTGGATTCTTCCCATTTGAGGTCGGGGTTGGCGAGCTGTGTCGGTTTCGAGCCGATGGTCACGTTGTTGCCGGTGCCGAAGATGGCGTTGTTGCCGGATGCGGCAAGAGCGATGTACTGGAAGTTACCGATGTTTTCGTTACCGTTCTTACCCCAGCTGAAGCGTACCTTGGCATTGTTGAGCCAGTCGCGCTGGTCGGCGAGGAATGATTCGTTCATGATATTCCAGCCTGCTGATACGGAGGGGAAGGTAGCCCAGTGGTTGTTGCTGCCGAAGCGGCTCGAACCGTCGCGGCGTACAGTTGCCTGGATCATGTAGCGTTCGTCGAAGTTGTAGCTTACTCGGCCGAAGTATGAGGCGAGTTTCGATTTCACGCTGGGAGAGCCGGATGACGACTGGTCGCCGTCGGCTGCCTGACCGGTAGATGCGTCGATGTAGGGACGGTTGTAGTCGGTGATGTGGTTGCGTGAGCCGCCGAGGCTGCTGCCGCTGCTCTGCTTGGCCGACTGACCGAGGAGCACGCTGAACGAGTGCTGACCGATGGTCTTGTCGTAGCTCAGCACGTTTTCAATCTGCCATACTGTACCGTCGGCCTTGTTTGACCATGCTGAAGAGAATGTCTGCGAGTTACCGTCGCGTTTGTAGAAGATGGGTGTATAGCCGTCGCTGCCCCAGAAGCTGAGGTCGGCGCCATAGCTGATACGGTACTTGATGTTGTCCCAGATCTGGAGTTCGCCGATGAAGTTACCTACGAATTTGTGGCTCCAGTTCTTGGAAGCGGGCATCAGGAGGTCAAACATCGGGTTGGAAAGTTCCTGGAAGTTGCCGAATGCGGTAGGAATCATGAGGATGGTGCCATTGGGGCCTTCCATAGGTACATAAGCTGCCTGATCGGCCAGGTAGGTGGTCTGACGGATGTAATCCTCGCTGCCTACTTCGAGATAGGGAGTCAGGATAGGCGACATCGAGAGTGCGCCGCCGAGCACTGTACCCCACTGGTCATTGGCGGTGATACCGCGGCTCTTGATGCGGGCATAGGAGAGGTTGGTGTTGATGGTCAACTTGTTGAGGAAGTTGCGTTCTTTCGAGTAGTCGAAAGCTGTCACACCCACGTTGCTGCGCATTGTCAGACGCTGATAGTTGGAGTGGTCATAGTTGCCGCCTACGATACCGTCCTGGGTATAGTAGCCGAGAGACATCATGTAGTTGACGCGTTCGCTGCCGCCGTTGAGGCTGAACTGGTGGCTCATCACGGGAGCGTTGTCATAGAATACGAGATCCTGCCAGTCGGTGCCTTCACCGTAGCTTGCGGGGTCAGCGTAGAGGGGAGCGATGCCGGCGTTGAGCGCGCCTTCGTTCATCATCACGGCATATTCGCTTGCGTTGAGCACGCCACGTTTCTTGGCAGCGCTCTGCCAGCCGTAGCTGAAGTCGTAGCTCACGCGGGCGGGGCCTTGTGTACCCTGCTTGGTGGTCACAAGGATCACACCGTTGGCAGCACGTGCACCATAGACAGCACCTGAAGCGGCGTCCTTGAGGACTTCGATTGACTGGATGTCGTTGGGGTTGAGGTAGTCAAGACCGCCTTCGATAGGCATACCGTCAACGATGTAGAGAGGGTCGGAATTGTTGATGGTACCGACACCACGTACACGTACGCGGGCTGCTGCACCGGGCTGGCCGGATGAAGATGTCACGGTCACACCGGCGGCGAGGCCCTTGAGGGCGTTGTCCATACGCACGGGTGCGGTGCTCTCCAGCTCTGAGGCATTCACCTGAGAGATGGCTGCGGTGACGACGCTCTTTTTCTGCACGCCGTAACCTACTACTACTACTTCGTCGAGAAGTTCTTTGTCTTCTTCAAGAATAATGGTTAATGAGGGAGCTGCGGCCACTTCTTTTGTCTTATATCCTATATAAGATATTGTAAGGGTGGCACCGTTCTTTACGGTTATTGCAAAATCACCGTCGATATTGGTCGTAACGGCATTCTGCGTTCCTTTTTCTACTACGGACGCGCCAATCAGCGGTTCGCCCGTGGGATCTGTCACCAGACCCTTCACTGCCATCTGTGCTGTAGCATAGGCGCTGCCACAGGCCAGCATGACAATTAAAATCGCGAACGATTTCAAACACAATTTTAGTTTTTCCATCACAGTTTTTTAAGGTATAATTTTGGTTCGTATAATGGTTTTCAGGGTATTTGCAGTGATTTGCAAAGATACACATATTTTAACCCTCATTCCTATACCCGGTAATATGCGTAGGTAAGTTTGCCATAATAGTATATACATGATATTCAATATCTTGAATATACGTCGAAGTAGATTTTTGGTAAGGTGACAGCAGCTGTCAATTAACGCTTTGGCAATACAAAATTAAACGTTTTTTCACATACGCGGATTGCCCAGGCGCCGCACAGCCTCTATAAATTCATCCTTGGGCAGAATGGCTTTGTTGCGGGTACGCTGGCGGGTATTGTAGACGGTCTGTACGGAATAGTGCAGGAAGCGCGCTATCTTCACACTGTCGTTGAGCCCGAGACGTACCAGGGCATAGATCCGCAGGTCGGTGGTGAGCAATTCACCCTTGCGGGGCTCGATACGTTTGTCGGGTTGCAGGAGCGAGTTGAAGTCATCCACGAAGTCAGGGAATATCTTGAGGAAGATGCGGTCGAAATTATTGTACAGCTCGCGCAGCTCGCTTTGCGACAAGTCGGGTGATTTGGTGAGCTCACGCACTTCATCCAGACGCCCGGCGATGATCATGCGGTTGATCTTCTTGCGGAAGTCGTCGAGCTTGCTGATATAATCGGAGCAGATGGTGAATATGTCGGCTATATAGCGTTCTTTCGCCTCGTTGTTCATCGACAGCTCCATGGCGTCCTGCTGCACGGAGTTGTATTTTTCGGCGAGTTTGCGGTTGGCTTCATCGAGCGACGCCCGCGCGTCATTGAGTTCGCCCACACGTTTATGCAATTCGGCGTTGGTATCGTGCAGAGCCTTGCGTGATTTCTTGAGGTCGCGCATCTGCACGATGATGAAACACAATGCACAGAAGAATATCACGATTATACCGATGAGTCCCCACATGTAATGATTGAGTTGGCGGCCGTTGTGCGCCAGCTCCCGGCTGAAACTATCGGATATCTGATACTGCAGATCGGCCAGACGCCCTACCCTTACGCGACTCTTATAGTAATTGGCGCACTGGATACAGTAGGCTATGTAGCGGTTGGCACGCTCGAAGTCCTCACATTGGTACAGCAGATCCGAGAGCTCCTCAAGCGATGCTATCTCCTTATTGCAGGCCTTGACATCGGCGATAGCCGAGAGTGTGATATATTTGACATACGAGGTGGAGTCATCTGCAAGTTTATAGAGCATGCCGAGCATCCAGGCAGCCTTGGCATCGTCGCCATTGTCGTATTTGCGGTCGCGCATCACCTCAATGATTTCCGGAAGCACCTCGCGGGCCGTCTCGGGGGTGCGCATGGCGTTCCAGCCTTTGAACCACAGATACTTCGGATCAGATGTCTCCAGCGTTGGCGTAATCACAGCCAGCAGCGAGTCAACTTCATCGGCATATGGTTTGGTCTCATAAATCTCGCCCAGGAATTGACCGCGATGCGTGAGCATGAACACCTTATTCTCATAATACCTCATCAGCATGGCCGGTGGCAGGCTGTCGCGCTGCACTCGCTCCAGCGCTTCCTCGGCTTTGTCAAACAAGCCGGTGGCTGCATAGATATATGCACTGTTGAGGCTCACATCATCCATCCAGTCACGACGTCCGAGCGAACGGGCTATCCGGTATGATTCGTTGAGATACATCAGAGCAGAGTCCGAATCGTACGCCCGGTATTCGTTGAAAAGGTCATTCGTGAGCCAATAGCGCCGCTCCGGGTCACTGCTCTGTGCGAGCGTCGACTTGATACTGCGGATACGCTGCTCCTTGCCCCGCATGTAGTCATCCTTATGCGACAAGGTGACATCGAGGCTGTCCAAAAGACTCTGTAGCGTTTCATCTTTCAAATTGACGGGAGAGGCTTCCGAAAGCAACGTGGAACCAAGGAAAATAGTGAGAATAATTGTGAACAGTTTACGCATTGTGACTTCTTGACTCTGGATTATTCATGCCACAAAGGTAGTAAAACGTGTCTCAATCGTCAAAATATTTGTTGAATTTTTTGAGTAAATATGTTGTATAACATATCACTGATTTTCAACCACATCGCCACTCATTCAGGTAAACGCCACGATATACCGCCGGCGCTCTTGCATAGTTCAGTCGGTATCATCGGCCGGGTTGCGGTCATGGAGCCGGGTGGCCACTCGGGTGACATAATTCGTGAGGTAGACGGTGAAGAGCGGGAAGATGATCATACCTGAGATTGGCAATACCACCGCCACGATTTTTCCGGCCACCGTCATCGGATTGATGTAGCAGCCCACGGTGCTCATGTTCATGAACGACCACCACAGTGCCGTCCAGTACGTCTGCACCTCAGGATTGACTGCCTGCTCGCGCTGGAAGAATATCAGGCTGCAGAAATATGTGACAAGCAGCATGATGGAGAGATACGACATGAACAGGCTCGTGACGGCATTCGACGATACATAGCCGATCACGATAGAGAGTGCCAGCGCACCGCGCGCCAGGGGGATGAAGCGCATGAAGTACATCGCATCCTCCGAGAGCGGGATGTGATAGTAGGAGATGATATTGAGATAGGGTATGGAGAGCAGCAGGAAGAAGATGCGGCTGCGGAAATACCGTGCCTTGGAATCGGCATAGCGTATGCACACAAAGAAGTCAATGATAAACCAGATGCACACCCAGAACTGGAATTGCATATAGGCATGATTGTCGAGGAAACTTTCCTTGCGGAACGTAAGCACCGACATAAATACGATGAGCAGTACCGACAGTACCAGTACGATAAAGTTCATCAGACGAAGCACTATTTTTGAATTTCGCTTGCCCCCGTGCGGAGCGGAGCTGGCAGGCGCACTTTTCTGCGACGTTTCCATAATTGATGAATTGGAGGTTGTTCTTAAAATCCTCTTGGTAGAATTATAACGCCGCCCGGTAAAAAAAAGTTCCCGGCTGTGCGCCTCGCACTGCCGGGAATATCTATTTGCACTTTAATTCTTTCTCAATGATTAAGATAAAATCTAAAGAAAAAGCTTCCGGTGCAAAGCTATGGAATTAAATTGGAGTATGCAAACAAATTTCCAAAAATCGACTGAAACGTTAACAAAAAGTCACTTGCGGCGTATCAGAGCTGAGTCTCGGGGTCGAGATTAGCGTGCTCGATGTCAAGGAAATACTTGTATGTCTGCACCTGGAGTTCGGCACAGGCTGCATCGTCGGCCACGATGAGAGCCTTGGGATGCATCTGGAGAGCCGAGATGGTCCACATCTGAGAGATACCACCCTCCACGCCATGCTTGAGAGCGCGGGCCTTGTTGTGGCCGTTGACGATGAGCAGCACGCTCTTGGCAGCCATGACAGTGCCGACACCTACAGTGAGGGCGGTCTTGGGCACGAGGTTCACATCATTGTCGAAGAAGCGGGAGTTGGCGATGATGGTATCCTGTGTGAGGGTCTTCATGCGGGTGCGTGAGGTGAGCGACGAGCCGGGTTCGTTGAACGCGATATGTCCGTCGGGGCCTACACCACCCAGGAAGAGGTCGATACCGCCGTAAGAGGCGATTTTCTCTTCGTATTTGCGACATTCCTCTTCAGGGTCGGCGGCGTTGCCGTTGAGGATATTGACGTTTTCGGGAAGTATATCGATCTGATTGAAGAAGTTTGTCCACATGAAGGTGTAGTAGCTCTGCTCGTGGTCGCGGGGGATACCGCAATACTCATCCATATTGAATGTCACCACGTGCTTGAATGATACCTTGCCATCCTTGCAGAGCTTGATGAGCTCGCGGTACATGCCTAAGGGCGAGCTGCCGGTGGGGCAGCCGAGCACGAAGGGACGGTCGGCGGTAGGTTTCGCTTCGTTGATACGGGCGGCCACGTAGTTGGCGGCCCAGCGGGAAACTTGATCGTAATTAGGTTCGATAATAAGTCTCATAGTATAAAAAGAATTATTGGAAAAATGAAAAGGCACGCGGCGGCGTGCCTTTTCTATAGTGGATGTCTGTTATTCGGAGCACTTCGCTTTGATAAACTCGCGGTTGAGACGTGCGATGTTGCTCAGGGGGATGCTCTTGGGGCATTCAGCAGCGCATGCGCCTGTGTTGGTGCAGTTGCCGAAGCCGAGCTCGTCCATCTTGGCCACCATCGCGCGGGCGCGGCGTTTGCGTTCCACCTGGCCCTGGGGCAGGAGAGCGAACTGGCTTACCTTAGCCGATACGAAGAGCATGGCCGAGCCGTTCTTGCAGGCTGCCACGCAAGCGCCGCAGCCGATGCAGGTAGCTGAGTCCATGGCTACGTCGGCCACTTCCTTCGAGATAGGAATTGCGTTGGCATCGGGAGCGCCGCCGCAGTTGAACGATACATAGCCGCCGGCCTGCTGGATTTTGTCGAAAGCGGCACGGTCGACCATGAGGTCGCGGATAACGGGGAATGCAGCCGAACGCCAGGGTTCGATCACGATGGTCTGGCCATCGTGGAACTTACGCATGTGCAGCTGGCAAGTGGTGATACCCTGCACGGGGCCGTGGGGATGGCCATTGATATAGAGCGAGCA
>CANSGE010000035.1 GCA_947646295.1 uncultured Bacteroidales bacterium | reverse complement strand
GATCGAAAAATAGTTGCCGTAGTCCTTGCCAAACTCATCGGACAGCAACTCTTTACCCTCTTCAATAAAATAGGAGCCGAACGAGAGGACAGAGTCGAGAATCTTTTCCTTTGTAAAAGCTTGGTCCTGCACTAACTGTTCGACATATTTGGCCACCCCGCCGGTGATCATGTACATGGCCAACAAGTCATCCGGAGTATATTCGGGATTGTTGTCGTGCATAATCTCACGCAATGTGCGCAGCGGAAATTCCCGCAGACGCATTCGTGAAGTGGCTCGTCCATAAAGGGGCTCCTTGCGGTCATCGAAGATTTTGGTCATCATCGAGTATAGCGAGCCGCATATTATAAGGTTGATCCGTGCATCCTGTTTATTGGAGTCCCATACATTCTGCATCTCGCTGAAGAATGACTCATTGACATACTTGAAGTTCTGAAATTCATCGAACACAAGCGTGAAGTGTCTGCGTTTGGCAATCTGCATTATGGCAGAGAAGAGCTTGGCCATGCTGGTGAATTCGCCGATTTCCTCGCCGAGACGGTCACGGATGGTATCGGCAAGCTCAGCGCAAAGCAGTGTCTCGCTTTTCCGGGCCACAAAAAAGTAAATCATATCGTCAGCGCCATAGGCATGCTTTATAAGAGTGGTTTTACCTATGCGCCGGCGTCCGGTGATTACTGTCATCTGCGCATACTGTCGCGATGTCTCTTCAATCTTCCTGAGCGTTTGTGTTTCTATTTCTCTGTCGTAGAACTCCATATTAGTGCAACGGCTGTTACTGTAACCGCTGTTGCAAAAATAAGCAAAATCCACAAGACTACCAACAAAAAAAACGAAAGTGCGCTACTTCACAGCAACGCACCTCCCTCACAACCAAAATTCAAGTATATCTTTTTAACTAATTTTCTCAATGAAAAAAACTGACACGCGCCATGCAGCGCGAGCTTATTTTTCAATGCAAAAGTACGCCTAAATTCGCGTTTTGCAATGGAATGAAGTGTTAATAATTCTTAACGCTCCAATTTCAGACTTACCTTCTCCGGCGTAACATCGAGCGTGGCGTACGATGACTCGACCAGAGGGATATTGTGATCGACGTGGCCGAACGGCAGCCCGAACGCCACAGGCATGTCGTAGGGGCGGAGAGCCTCGGCTATCATATCTTCCATACGCCGGTGATTGTCGTCGGGCTTGTAGTCGGTAAACTGGCCGATGAGCATGCCGTTGAGGCGGTCGAGCGCGCCGCTTAGACGCAGCTGATAGAGGATACGCTCGATCTTGTAGATAGGCTCGGATACATCCTCGATGAAAAGTATGGTGCCGGGCTGTATGAGGTCAAATTTTGTGGAGATGAGGTCGGCTATCACGGCCAGGTTGCCTCCAAGCAGGGGCCCTTCGGCATGGCCGGGATGATTGTAGGCCGTGGGCGCGAAGGTATATACGGGCATTTTGCCTTGCAGGATATCGAACAGCACGGCATTATCCGGATCATCTGGCCCCAGGGCGATGGCCTTGGCCATGGATGAGTGTATGCTGGCGATTTTCTTTGACGACATGAGCGCGTGCAGCGCGGAAATATCCGAGAAGCCTATCACCCATTTCGGATCATCCTCGATCGGGAGCATGTCGAGGCTGTCGAGATTGTGCACCACGCCGTATCCGCCGCGGGCACAGAGGATGGCGCGCACCTCGGGATCGGCGAAGGCTGCCCGCAGGTCGGCCAGGCGCTCGGAGTGTGTACCGCTGAAATGTCCGTATTTCCCGAATGTATGGGGCATGATCTCCACTTGGTAGCCGAGCGAGCGGAGCACGGTGGCGGCTGAGTCGACGGGCCCGTGCTCTATGGGGCCTGCGGGAGCGAGGATGGCTATTTTATCGCCGGGACGCAGCGCAGGCGGATAGGTGATACCTGCTGATTTCTGATGCGGCATGCACATATATATTATTATAGAGATTAATACGAGGAAAAAAACAGCGCACATGGCTATCATGCGCCTCGACATATGCGGAAGTTGCGGGTGTTTCTTGATCATAGTGCGGGGAGGTGATTGGCGAAATGCCATATGGTGATGGCGGCTGAGACGGCCACGTTGAGCGAGTGTTTGGTGCCGCGCTGGGGTATCTCGAGGCAGATGTCGGCGGTGTCCACTATGGCTTGGTCGACGCCCTGGACCTCATGGCCCACGATGAAGGCGTATTTACGCTCCGGATCGGGGCGGAAAGTCTCGAGCGAGACGGAGCCGTTGACCTGCTCGAGGCAGCATATCACGTAGCCCTCGGCACGCAGAGCTGCCACGGCCTCGGCTGTGGTGGGAAAGTACGCCCAGTCCATGGATTCCTCGGCTCCGAGGGCGGTCTTGTGGATCTCGGGCGACGGGGGCGTCTGCGATATGCCGCAGAGTATCACGCGTTCGGCGGCAAAACCGTCGGCGGTGCGGAATATCGAGCCTATATTGTTGAGCGAACGGACGTTGTCGAGCACGATCGTGAGCGGCATCTTGGGTGCCGTGTGAAACTCATCGACCGACAGACGGTGCATTTCCCAGATGGTCTTCTTTTTCATAGTTTCTTGATCAATGTGAGGCCGTCGCGCAGGGGTATCATCACCTTCTCGACCTCGGGGTCGGCAGCGACGAGTTTGTTGAAACGGTCGATGCCGGCCGTCTGGGCATCGTGATTGGCGGTGGTGTCGAGCACCTTGCCTCCCCAGAGGGTATTATCGGCCAGGATGTATCCGCCGGGGCGCACCAGGGGCTTTATCATCTCGTAATATTCGCAATATATGCGTTTGTTGGCGTCGATGAACACCATATCCCATGGCTCAGCGGAAATCTGCGGCACGATCTGCAGGGCATCGCCTATGTGCAGATGTATGTCGGCGCGGCGTGGCGAAGCGTCGAAGGCTTCGAGCAGGTGCGGCTCGGCCTCATCGTCGATTTCCACGGTATGTATCTCGGCACCCTCGGGCATCCCCTCGGCAAAGCATAGGGTGGAGTAGCCGCTGAAAGTGCCCAGCTCGAGGATGCGGCGGGGGGCTATCAGCGAGGTGAGCATCTTGAGCAGGCGTCCCTGCAATGGCTCGCAGCACATGTGCGGATAGAGACGTGTGAGATATGTGCGGCGGTACAGCTCGGCGAGCGATGCGGGCTGTGCGTCGGAGTGAGCGGTGGCGTAGTCTTCGATGGTCATAGCAGTGCGTACATTCCTAAATCACTGAGTATCATGAGGCAGACGAGTATCCATGCGAGGGCGCGGCGGTCGGTGTAGCACATCCAGGCGCAGAAGCCGCTCAGGAGGCTATACACGGGGAAGAGCCACGACAGGAAGTACAGCTCGCTGCCGCGTGGCGAGCGGCCGGCCACGGCCAGACTCACAAACATAGGCAGGATGGCCAGCACGATGATGAGCGTGAACCACCAGGGCGTGGCCTCGCCGCCGTTACGGCGGGGGCCGGTCATGCCTTGCCTCCTTTCGCGCGGGCCTTATCGGACAGATATGCCTCGACGGTGGCGTCAATACCGCGCTCCAGCGAATATTTGGGGGCAAAGCCGAAGTCGCGCTGAGCGTCGGAGATGTCGCACGACCAGTTGCGCTGCTTCATGATTTTGAATTTATCGCGGTTGAGAGTCGACGTCTTCATGCGTGCGAGCGCCCACTTCTCAGCAGCAGTCGATGCGATATACACGGCCCACAGTGGCAGCTTGACAGGTATGACGAAGCGGCGCCCGAGGCGTCGGGCCACCATCTTGCGGAATTCCTTCTGCGTGTAGGCGCGGTCTTCGCTGATGATGTATTTGCGGCGGAGCGTGGCGGGCGATTCGAGGGCCTGGAACATGGCCTCGACAAGATCCTCGACATATATGAATGTAAGGAGCTGCTTACGGTAGCCCACGCCGAAATCCCAATGCGAGTCGATGCTCTTGATCATCATCAGGTAATCCTTTTCGTGGGGGCCATACACACCTGTGGGGCGGAAAATCACCCATGGAAAATCGGGCACAGTCTCCAGATAGGTCTCGGTCTTGATTTTTGAGAGGCCGTATCGGGTGTTGGGGTCGGGCACGGTGCGTGAGGTGATGGGGCTATAGTCTTTTTCGTCGGCGGGGCCGATGGCGCTCAGCGAGCTCATGTACAGAAACTTGCCGGGCACAAGGTCATTTTTGCGGAGCAGCTCGACGAAAGTGCGCGGATAGAGAAAGTTGACGAGATTGAAGTCGGAGAAATTGGCGCATTTCGTCGCGCCGAGATTCCATATGATGTAATCCCAGCGTCCGGCCTCGGGGAGATTGGCCAGGAGCGCGGTCTCGACGGCATCGGGGTCGTCGTAGTCGAAGGTGATGAAATGCAGTCGCGGGTCGTTGAGATATCGGCGCGAGGTGGTATCGCGCACGCCCACCCACGTATCATATCCGCGGCGCAGGGCCTCGGAGGCGATGAAGCCGCCGATAAAACCGCCGGCACCGATTATGAGTATGGTCTTTTTCACTTGTCTATCGAGAAATCGAGCAAAGCCCGGGTATATGTTTTCATTATTGATTCGGCGAATGTGCGGGGATTGAACCGGCGCACATATCGCTTGCCCTCGTCGGCGAGGCGGTCTCGCAGGTAAGCCTTTTCGAGGAGGTCGCGGGCGGCTTGGGTATAGGCCTGCACATCGTCGGGCCCGACGTATATCGCACCGGGACCGCCGGCCTCTTCGAGGCACGAGCCGCTGCATGCTATCACGGGCGTGCCGGCCGTGAGCGATTCGATGACAGGTATGCCGAAGCCTTCGTAGCGCGAGGTGTACGACGAAAATTCCGCGGCGGAGTATAGCACCGGGAGCTCATCGAACGGCACACCCTCGAGCCACACGACTCGGTCAGTGAGGCGATGCGCGGCGGCATAGCTGCATATGGCGTCGGCGTATCCGCGGCTGTCGCGCCCTACGATCACGAGACGCACATCCTCGGGGAGGCCTTCGAGGGCCTTGACGGCGAGGAGCTGATTTTTGCGTGTCTGCACTGTGCCAACGGTGATGATATATCTGAAATCGAGACCGTAAGCCTTGCGCACGCGCATGCGGTCGTCGGTGGTGATATGGCGTCCGAATGCCGGGTCGCAGCCCTGATATATGACGTCGATCTTATCGGGGTCGATATGCCACATCTCCACCATATCAGCCTTTGTGCGCTCGCTGATGGCGATGACGCGGGTGGCGAGCCGGGCCGAGCGGCTGTATTTCAGCTCGTATAGGCGGCGGTCGATGGCGTGATAGTCGGCTGGGACGATGCGCCATATCAGATCATGGATGGTGACGACTGTGGCACATGGAGCCATGCCGGCGGTGAGTGGCAGCTCATTGCTCAAGCCGTGGTAGAGGTCGGCGCCTATTGAGGCGAGCTGACCTACCATACCGGCCGAGCGCCAGAGGGCGGGCAAACGGCGTCCGAGAGCCGTCGAGGGGGTGAGCAGCTCGACATTCTCACGCATGAGTATGGGGTCGAGGCGCGGGTTTTCGCGGCGCCGTGGAGCGAGCAGAGCGTACTCATTGTCAGGGTATAGCGCGGCCATGGTGGCGACTACGAGGCGGCTATAGTTGCCGAGTCCCGTCATATTCTCCACGGCGCGTTTTGCATCGTATGCTATCTTGATACCTTTCATAGAGTGTGTAAAGTTAATCATTTTTCCTTAAACGACAAGCGGGTCGGCTTCACAGCCCACCCGCTTGCGTCGCCCGAAGGCGATTTCTATTCTTCTAATTATTTCATTTCACGATAACTTTTGTAGCTTCAGCGCCTTGACGACGGATATATACGCCGGCGGGGAGCTGGCCCTGCATGCGCACGCCGCGGAGGTCGAAGTATTCGGCCTGAGCTTCGTCGGCAGCTACGCTTCCGATGCCTGAGAGGTCACCGGCATAGCGGAGGATAGCGGGCTCTGATTCGTTGCCCTTGGCATCGATTGCCACTACTTCGAGGGTATAGGGCTCTTCGCTGTCGATGGTGTGGGTGAGAGCCTGGCCCTGGGCGAGAGTTTCCCAAGTAGCTTCGGCGGGAGCGCGCATTGCAGCTGCCTCAACGTCAACCTCGACGTAGCGTGTCCATTTGAGGGTGTGGGATTTGTGCACGGGTGTGAAGCTGACTTCTGTACCCATGGAGATACCGGCCTCGTGACCGGTGATGATAGGTGTAGCGGCAGGTACAAATTCCTCAGCAGCTACAAATTCAACTTTCAGTCCATTGAATGCTGTAGCACCGCCACTACCATTTGTAAATTTGATCTCAGTGATATTAATGTCACTGTTTTCGCATACGTAGTCATCACCGACTTTTTCGCAAGTGAGGCCATCGGATGCAGTGATATACCAATCTGTACCACTTGTGCCCTTGATGAATGTAACTGCCGAAATATAGTAACCTTCGGGAGCTGACACTGTCATAGTCGCATTTTTCTGTAAGCGTAATTCGGGGCCTTCGTGACCGGTTGCAGTGGAGTTAAATCTACGATAATTACCGGTAAACGACAATGTAACGCCTTCTTCAGTGATTGATGTAACATCAGTCTCATATGAAGAACCCGACTTAATCTCCATGCCATATGCATTATCAGCTGTAAAGTCGAAAGTCACATCCGTGGGAACGGGTGCATTGGGGTCGATGACCTTGACTGCGACTTCTGCGCTACCGGCTCGGAAAGTCTCATCTTCTTCCCATGAAGCTGTGATGGTGGCTGTACCTGCGCCACATGCCAAAATGTATCCGCCGTCAACTTCAACGATTTCAGCATCGCTTGTCGACCATGTGATGTTTTCGGGCTTGGGCTCGGGGAGGGTGAAGGTATAATCATCTTCCAGATCGAGAGTATATGTAGCGGGAAGCTGAGGATCGTAAGTTTCTTTTGAAGAACCTACATACTCTATCACCAGCGACGTAAAAGTAATCATACCGCCGCTGGTAGAATTGGTAAAACCAAAAAAGTTTGAATTGATATCTACCGAATATTCTGTTTCTGTAGTTGTAACTTTAAGGTCTTCTATTTTGGTCCCGGCCAAAGTTTTTTGATTGGTACCATCAGATGTATATGCGCCGGTATTGCCATATACAGAGAGAGTGGTAGTTTTCGAACTTGAAGTCTTAACTTTCACAATAAGTTTCGAAATTTGACTTCCATATTCATTCGATGTTATGACGATATTACCACCATTAGCTTGCAACGCTATTCCGCCATTTTTACAGGCTCTGCCGCCAAAAGCGAAACCTGATTCAGAGTCGGTATAACTTACGGCCCCATAGGATCCAGTTAAGCCAAGTATTTCCGCACTTAGCTCAAGAGTTTCCGCCCAGGCTGTGGTGGCGAGGGTCAGGAGACAAAGTAAACTGAGTAAAAGTTTTTTCATAGTTAACTTTTTTATTGTTAATATTTTAAGATTAGAAGTTATTCTACCTTGATGGCACTACTTAGCCCAAGCGCAAAGATACATAAAAGTTGACAAATTACCCCCCCCTAATTGTTAATTTTCATTAACAATTGATGAATAGTTTTCACATTGTAATATAAAAGCGACTGTGCCCGGCGAAAGCCGGGCACAGTAATGCAAAAATTTCAGATGTCAAAGGCGCGGGCGAATGGCGGCGCGCTCCGAATGTCAGCGGTATTCGAGCGGGCGGGGGCTCACGATGGTGCGCACCACACGGTGCGAGGTGGTGCGTCCGGCCAAGGGCGTCCAGCCGCAAAGACTTACGACTTCGGCGTCGGTAATCACGTGCGGCTCTGTGAGTTTTTCGACCAGCACAAGATCGGCATAATAGCCCGGGCGGAGGTAACCGCGGTCGCGGATGCCGAATATCTCGGCAGGGGCATGACACATGCGGCGCACCACGAGCGATGCGTCATCGTACATATCGAGCATCACCGGCAGCGAGAATTGCACAAGCGGCGCGCCCGAGACGGCATGAAATACATCGCCCTGCTTTTCGGCCGGCAGGTGCGGGGCATGGTCGGTGGCCACGGAGTCGATGCGCCCCGAGAGCAGGGCGGCGCGGAGCGCGTCGCGGTCGGCCTCGGTCTTCACGGCGGGGTTCATCTTGATTCTCGCGCCCGCGCGCGCGTAATCATTAATAGTATTGATAAGGTGGTGTGGCGATACCTCAGCTGTGATTTGCTTGCCGGCGGGGCTATCGGCCGGATCGAAGAGAGCGCACTCGGCGGCGGTGGTCACGTGTGCCACATGCAGCCGTGTGCCATAGCGGGTGGCCAGCTCCATGGCTCGCTCGGTGGCTCGCACGCAACATTCGGCCGGGCGCAGCCACGAGTGCCAGCGCATGTCGGTAGGGTCGTCGATGCGCGCGCCGGCGGTGACGCGGTCGATCACGGCCTGATCCTCGGCATGCACCACTATCGGGCGCTGCTGCTCGGCTGCGAGATCGAAAAGTCGGCGCAGATGGGTATCATCGTCGAGGAGCATATTGCCCGTCGAGGAGCCCATAAAGAGCTTGATGGCCGGCGAGAGCGAGCGCGGAGTGCGGCGCAGCTCGTCGATATTGTCGGCCGATGCTCCGATCATAAATCCGTAGCACACGGCCGCATCGCGTGCAGCGATCTCCATCTTGGCCTCCAGCTCGGCGCGCCCGAGGGTCGCGGGCTTGGTGTTGGGCATGTCGATGAATGAGGTGACGCCTCCGGCGAGCGCCGCACGGCTCTCTGAGGCGATAGTGGCCTTGTGTGTGAGTCCGGGCTCACGGAAATGCACATGGGTGTCGATGGCGCCGGGCATGAGCATGCGTCCGGCGGCGTGCAGGGTCTCGTCGGGGAGGTCGGCGCCGCGGTATTCACCCGGGCCGAGGGCTGCGATGCGGTCGCCATCGGCGAGCAGCCAGCCGCGGAAGGGGGTATGCTCGCCCGTCACGATCAGGGCGTCGTCGATCAGCAATTTCATCGGGCGGAGTAGTCGGGATATTTACGGAAAAGGCTGTTCCACTTGAGGCGCACCACCCCGAAAACGGCCTCGCCGAAAATTCCGGAGTTCATCTTGGATGTGCCCAGCACGCGGTTGACGAAGATGATGGGCACTTCCACGATCTTGAAGCCGTATTTGTAGGCCGTGAATTTCATCTCTATCTGGAAAGCATAGCCCTTGAATTTGATCTGATCGAGCGGCAGGGCCTCCAGCACGCGGCGGCGGTAGCATACGAATCCGGCGGTGGTATCGTGCACGGGCACGCCGGTGACGAGGCGCACGTATTTCGATGCGTAGTACGACATGAGCACGCGTCCCATGGGCCAATTGACCACGTTGACGCCGGTGACATAGCGTGATCCGATGGCCACGTCGGCACCTTCGCGGGCGGTGGCGTCGTAGAGTTTATTGAGGTCGGCAGGGTTGTGTGAGAAGTCGGCATCCATCTCGCAGATGATGTCGTAGCCATGCTCGAGGGCCCATTTGAATCCGGTGATGTAGGCTGTGCCGAGGCCGAGTTTGCCGGCTCGGCGGAGCATGTGCACGCGGCCGGGGTATTGGTCGATCTTGCCGGTGACGATGTCGGCTGTGCCGTCGGGCGAATTGTCGTCGATTACGAGTATATCGAATGGTGTGGGCTGCGAGAGGACGGCGTCGATGATTGCGGCGGCGTTCTCGCTTTCGTTGTACATGGGTATGATCACGACCGCATCACGGCGGTCTTTTGGGGCTGCTTCACTCATTTTAGCTGAATTTTGCACAAAGATACAAAAATCCCACCATTCGCAGGGGGATTTTGGCGACCATAAATCAGCAGAAGGGTGAATTTTCGCTCTTCAGACATAAAAACATAAAGACAAAAAAACAAAAATGCGGATGGCAGTTGCCTCAGCAACCGACATCCGCCTACTCCGGCGCGTCAGCTTATATCTTATGGTTTAAAATCTATCTGCTACCGATACCCCTCATAAGACTTTGAGATTTTATGACTTTTTGTCTTTCTGTCTTATATAGACCGCTCAAAATCCTACTGTTTTTTTGTCTTATGGTCTCATTTTTTCATTGAGCTAATCTATTGACATACCAGTATTTACACTATTTACTATTATTTTTGTCAAGAAATTTTGGTATGATTATACCAATTTCACTTGACAACACAGATTTCTTGTTGTAACTTTGCATTGTCAAACATCAACAACCACTTTAATAACAACCACCGCTATGGAAGAGAATCAAATTCAAAATCAAGACATCACCATCGGCTCCATGACCGATCCCGTGCCCGAAATCCCCGAGAGCGACCCCTTGGTCGAATCGTTTCTGGCCAACGTACAGCCATCCTTCTGGGACTAATCAACATCTGCTAACCATCATTAATCAACATTTTACTGACTTATGGAAAATATCATCACCACCACCGGCGGCGCCCACGTGTCCGGCGCTCCCCTCACCACTGACCAGACTGCAGCCGCTTCGCCCGAATTGCTGCGCAATGCCATCGACAGCCGCATCACACGTATCCGGCCCATGTCGACCCCTATCGACCAAATTTCACGCTGCGGCGGCGCCCGGCATTGCTCGGCCATGACCGTGGAATACTACTCAGTGGACACCAAGCCCACATCCACCACCACGCTGGTCAATACCGACCTGACTGAGCTAACCGACCGCGGCAACGAGATGAAGACATTCGACCTCAGAGTGCGCGAATTCAAAATCTTCGAACCGTCGGAGACCATCCTCTTCCCCGGCGTGCAGCTGAGCCCCAAGACCCCCACCCCGCTCGTAGGATACATCTACGACATCACCTCCGACGGCACCCTGCAGGTGGCACCTGTAGGCGGTGAGGATGCCCTGGCCGAGCTCGAGACTCTCCCGGCCGGCACCAAGGTAGAGCGCATGGGCCGCGCCGCCACCGAGCTCGATGTGCAGACGCCACAGTACCAGGCCCTTCCCCGCAAGGCCGCCAACAACTGTCAGATCTTCAAGATGCAAGTCGAGCAGTCGACCCTCCAGCGACTCTCCGACAAGGAAGTGCCCTGGGGACTCACCGACCAGGAGGAAGCAGCCGTCATCGACATGCGTCTGGGCATGGAAAAGAATTTCCTCTTCGGCACCCGCGCCAAGTTTCTCGATCCGCGCAAGAACGAGTACGTATACCTCACCGGCGGCATCTGGAACCAGACCGACAACACCGAGCTGTACGATCCCGCCAACTTCTCCGAGAGCACTCTGATCGATATCGCATCGCACGCCTTCACCGGCAACAACGGCTCCAAATCGAAGATTCTCATCGCCGGCACAGGTCTCATCGAGCGCCTCAGCAAGCTCCACCTCGACAAGGCACGCCCTGCGGCCAACACCCTGGTGAAATGGGGCGTGACCTTCAACGAAATCTCGACCAACTTCGGCAAGCTCTACGTGGTGCACTCCGAAATCTTCGATGCCTGCGAGCACCGCGA
The DNA here is from genome assembly GCA_947646295.1 of uncultured Bacteroidales bacterium. Lineage (GTDB taxonomy): Bacteria > Bacteroidota > Bacteroidia > Bacteroidales > Muribaculaceae > CAG-873. The sequence continues at coordinate 3,485 of CANSGE010000035.1, read as the reverse complement.
CGACGGCATGGTGATCGACCCCGACTACATCACCAAATACAGCCACATCCCCTTCCAGATCGAGAAGCTCGACCTGCGCCGCTCCGGCCAGCGCAACACTGATGCCGTAGTGCTCACCGAGGCTTCGTGCCTGGTGCTCCGCTACCCCAACGCCCACCTCAAAATCATCAGTGTATGATAGTGACCCTCACCTCAGCCGAAATGCTGCGCCAGTGGCAGACGTCCCTCGGGATGCTGCCGGCGCGCGACGGGCTGCAGATCATCCGCACCGACGGCGTCGATACCGACGCCGTCATCCGGCGGGCGATGCGTCTCTGGTACGCACAGCTGCTCCGCTCAGCCGACCCCGCACTGCTCCCCGTCAGCGACATAGCCGCCGAGCTCGTCCCCCACACCGACGCCTCCGGCTACCTCACCATCGACCTGCCCGACTCTTGCGTGCGGCTTCTGTCGGTAAAGCTCTTCGGGTGGCTCCGCCCCGCGGCGCCCCTCGCTCCGGCCCACGCCGATGCTGCCATCGGGCTGCTCGCCTCTCCCTACGGGGCTCCCGGCCCCGCCGAACCTCTCGCCATCGCCCTGCCCGGCCGCGTGATGTGCCTGCCGGCCATCCGCCCCCAGATCATCGAGGCACGCGCCGTGTGCGACCCCGGCGAAGAGGTATACACTCTCGACGATTCGCTACTCTCGACAATCCCGACCACGATATGAAACAGACCATGCAAAAGGACATCAATCTGCTCAGCCGGGCCTATCAGGCCTGGACCGCAGCCGATGCATTCCGCGCCTCACGCGACAGATACAAGCGATACACCTACGGCGACCAATGGTCGGACTACGTCGACGACCACAACGGCGGTATGGTACGCGAGGCCGACCTGCTACTCCGCAAGGGACGCCGCCCCCTTACCAACAATCTCCTCCGCCAACTCGTAAAGACCATCGTGGGACGATACCGCAACACTGCTATCGAACGCAAAACCTACGATGACTCACCCGACTCGATGCACTCGCGTAATCAATGCGCCGACATCGACGCCCGCATGCTCGAAGAATTCATCATTTCCGGCGCGGCTATCCAACGCGTTTCTGCCGAACGACGCCCCTCAGGCAACGGCATCTGGATCGACAACATCGACCCGCGCTCATTCTTCGTCAATCGGTTCACCGATCCGCGTGGCCTTGATATCGAGCTCATAGGCATGTGGCACGACTTCACTCCGGCCGAAATCAATGCACGGTTCGGATTCCGCTCGCCCAACCGCCTCCGCGAAATACAGAGCATCTACTCCGGGCTGCCGGCCGATGCGCTCCGCCTCGGCACCGACGACCGCATAGGCGTCTCCACGCCCGGCGAGGCATCATTCTTCACTCCGCCCTCCGGCAAATGCCGCATCTACGAGATATGGACCCTCGACCCCTCCGAGCACCGCAACCGCCTCCGTATCGACATCCGCTTCAAGTGGCGCTGCCGCTGGATGGCACCCGACGGCACGGTACTCCACTCATTCGATACGCCCTACGCCCACGGCTCGCATCCATTCGTGGTGAAGCTCTATCCGCTCATCGACGGCGAGATACACTCCTTCATCGAGGACCTCCTCGACCAGCAGCGCACCATCAACCGCCTCGTGGTGCTCATCGACACCATGATGGCCACAGCGGCCAAGGGCACCCTGCTCTACCCCGTCAAGCGCCTGCCCGCGGGCACGTCAATCGACGACGTCGCGCGCCTCTGGGCCGCCCCTGATTCGGTGATACCATTCGATATGAGTTCGGGCGACATGCCACAGCAGGTCGTCACCAACACCGCCGAGAGCGGCGCCTACCAGGCACTCTCTCTGCAATTCAAGCTCATCAACGAAATCTCAGGCATGTCAGACACCATCATGGGACGCAATGTCTCGCCTTCTACCGGCGCCGCACTCTACGAATCGCAGCTGCGCAACGCCACCGTAGGTCTCACCGACCTGCTCGACACCTTCTCGACTTTCATCAACGACCGCGAGCTCAAAGCCCGCACAACTCTCAGAAATTGACCATGACCAATATATCACGACGAAACGAAGACTTCTGCCGCCTGTGCGACAGCCGTCGCCGCGAGCTGGCCCGCAGCGGCCTGTATCCGAGCGTCACACGCGTGCTCAACGATGTGCTCGCCGGCCCCGCGCCATCATTTTACGTGGAATTCGAGCAGGCGCGCCCCATACTGATGCGCGCCCTCGCCACCGGACAGCTCCCCCGCCCCCGGTACGCCCCCTGCCGCCGCTGGCAGGATATGCTCACCGAGCTACGCCGCCTCATCGCCGCCAAGCCGCTCATCCCCATCGAAGACCAGATACTCGATCTGTGCGCCCACGACTACAGCGCCCCGTCATTCTACATGACCGCGCGCACCGCTCGCCGCATCATCAACCGTCAACTCGCCAAAGCCGTTTAGCCATGAAAATAGAAATTTGCCGTATCCTCGAAGCCATATACGCCGCCTCGGCCCTGGCCGAAATCGGCGCGCGCCGCAGCACGGCCCCGCGCCCCGCCCTGCTCCACTCCGACCACGCTCCGGCCCTTACCCGCGTGGTCGTGAGCGCGGCCCGCGCATGCGGCTCACTCTGCGCCCACGTAGGCGTGACCGACGTCATCCACGACGCTGCCGCCGACGCCATATCCATCACCTTCGACACCGCCCCCGGCGCCCCGGCGCCCGTGAGTGAGAGCATCTTCGAAGCCGTATTCATCGAAGCCGTCGTCGACATGGCCCTCAGCGTGGCCCGCGCCACCATAGGCGATGCCCCCGCCGCCCCCGGCCGCGCCGCCGATGCACTCACCGCCCTGCGTGCGCGCGTCAGCCCCGCCCGCATGCGTGCCTACATTTAAAAAAGTATAAACGGGCTACGCGTTTTCACAAAAAAACACTACCTTTGCTATTTCAAAATATAAAAATAATATGGCAGAGATTAAATGTGTAGGCATACTTACGTCGGGCGGCGACGCCCCCGGCATGAACGCAGCCATCCGTGCGGTCACACGCGCGGCTATTTTCGGAGGACTTAAAGTAAAAGGTATCTACCGCGGATACCGCGGCCTGATCACCGACGAGATCGTGGACTTCCGCACCCAGAACGTCTCGAATATCATACAGCAGGGCGGCACAATACTCAAGACCGCACGATGCAAGGAATTCCAGACCCCCGAGGGACGCCAGCTCGCCTACGACGTAATTCAGCGCCACGGCATCGACGCCCTGGTGGTGATCGGCGGCGACGGCTCGCTCACAGGCGCACGCATCTTTGCCAACGAATTCAATCTCCCGATCATCGGACTCCCCGGCACCATCGACAATGACCTCTACGGCACCGATACCACCATCGGGTACGATACCGCGCTCAACACCATCATGGAATGCGTCGACAAAATCCGCGACACCGCCACATCGCACGAGCGCCTCTTCTTCATCGAGGTGATGGGCCGCGACGCCGGCTTCCTCGCCC
>CANSGE010000034.1 GCA_947646295.1 uncultured Bacteroidales bacterium | reverse complement strand
CTTCGATGCTTTCGTAGGTATCGCCTTCGTCTTCGATTTCCTGAAGGTTTTCGATCACTTCGAGGGGGGCGCCGCTGCGCATGGCGTAGTCGATGAGTTCGTCTTTGGTTGCGGGCCAGGGTGCGTCTTCGAGTTTCGACGCGAGTTCGAGAGTCCAATACATAGTTGTTATTCTGTGATTTAGGTGCCTGGAGGCGGTTCTAAATATTTATTCTTGAAAAAAGTGCCGCAAAGATAATGATTTATTTATATATCTATGCGTTCAGTAGTGATTATTTTTGTGTTTTTTGCCAAAAAATTTCGTTTTGTCCCGAATTGACATTGATGCGTCGTCCGATGGCGAAGAGCAAGTCGCTGAGGCGGTTGATGTAACGTAGTATCTCAGGCTGCACCGGAGCTGTGCTGTGCAGGGTGATGATACGCCGTTCGGCGCGTCGTGCCACAGTGCGGGCTATATTGGCGCGGGCCGCGTCGGGATGTCCGCCGGGCAGCACGAATTGCCTCAGTGGGGGAAGTGTTGCGTCGATGCGGTCGATGGCGCGTTCGAGCTCGTCGACGGCCTCCTGCGGCAGGGGAGCCGGCTGCCATGAGCTTTCGGGCTCGGTAGCGAGGATGGCACCGATGTCGAAGAGCGTGTTCTGTATGCCGCGCAGGAGCTCGCGGGTATCGGCATCAGAGGTATCAGCCGCGGCGAGCAGCCCGAGCCAAGAATTGAGCTCGTCTATTGTGCCGTATGCTTCGAGGCGCTCACAGTCTTTCGGAGCGCGTGTGCCGCCTACCAGTGAGGTGGTGCCTGCATCGCCTGTATATGTATATAATCTGCTTTTCATATCGTATCAACGGAGCAAGCGCCTAAAAGTTGTGTGCGCGCCCGATAAAAAATGCTTGGATGAAACTTTTGGCTGTTTGCGGCAAAAATGGTAATTTTGCACAATATGGATATTAAAGAATCTATGCGCGAGATTTTGGCGGCTGAGAGCCGTGCAATTTCTGCTATTCCGGTCACTGACGATTATGAGCGTGCGGTGGCATTGATCGTGGAACGTGTACACCGCAATGGCGGCAAGCTCATCACCTCAGGCATGGGTAAGGCCGGCCAGATTGCGATGAATATTGCCACGACTTTTTCGTCGACGGGCACACCCGCCGTGAATCTCCACCCCTCCGAGGCGCAGCATGGCGATCTTGGCGTGGTGCAGCCGCGCGATGTGATGCTGCTCATCTCCAATTCCGGCAAGACCCGTGAGATCATTGAGCTTGTGGCTCTGACCCACGGCCTCTATCCTTCGATACCCTTCATCGTGATCACCGGTGCGCCGGGCTCTCCGCTCGCCCAGCAGGCTGATATCACCCTCTCCACAGGCGGTGCGCCCGAGGTATGCCCGCTCGGCCTCACCCCGACGACGAGCACCACTATGATGACTGTCATCGGCGATGTGCTGGTAGTGAATGTGATGCGCGAGATCGGCTTTACCAAAGCCGACTATGCTCGCCGCCATCACGGCGGATATCTCGGCTCAGCTGCCCGCGGCGACAACCAATAGGCAGCCGAAACGTTATTATAAAAATGGCATAATACATGAAAAGAATCATTTGCATCGGTGAATGCGCTCTCGACATTATCTTTGAGGGTGACAGCCCCGTGGGTTCGATGCCCGGCGGACGCATCGTGAACGCCGCAGCCATGCTCGCACGCGAAGGCATGCCTGTGGAGTTGGCCTCGGAAGCCGCTGCCGACGCCATAGGCGATCGCATAGTAGCCTTTGTCAAGGACGCGGGCGTGGATGTGACATCGGTCGACCGGTTCACCGAGGGTCGCACGCCCCTCAATATTTATATAGAGAATGCGTCAGGCGAAATCGATGTCACCCGCTATGAGAATTACGCCGACGAGGGATTCGATATCGTATGGCCGCGCGTCGATGATGAGACCATCGTGGTATTCGGCGGCTACTACGCGCTCGACCGCCGGATGCGCACCCGCATGCTGCCATTCCTCAATCATTGTGCCGAGATGGGCGCGGTGATGGTGTATCTCCCCGGCTTCCTCTCGCAACGCGAATCACGCATCACCCGCGTGATGCCCGCCATACTCGAAAATCTTGAGCTCGCGCACCTTGTCATCGCGCGCAGCCAGGATCTATCACTGATATTCGGCCTCGACTCCGGCGACAAATGCTATGCCGATCACGTGGATTTCTACTGCCGATCCATGGTAAATGTCGACACTGCCTGCCGCACCATCAATTATTACAGCGGCAAAGAAGTGACCCATACTCAGATACCCGAGAAAATCTGCACTACCCTGACCTGGAATGCCGGCGTGGTGGCAGGAGTCGTCGGCGCTATTTTCGCCAATGACATCAAGCCCGATGCACTCGACGCTCCGGGCGAGGATATACGCACTCTCATCCTCACGGCCGCCGTCAAGTCGGCAGCCGCGGCAGCCACCGCCCTTACTGAAAAATGGCAATTGAAAATCTGATATCATACTTTGACAAATAATATGAGCAATTATACTCCCAACCCTTTCAACGCCCCCATCGAAGGCGATGTGCGTGTGGCAATCGTGACGACCGAATGGAACGCCCATATCGTGGAAAAACTAGGCGACGGATGCCGCAACACCCTCATCGAACGTGGTGTAGCAGCCGATGGCATTGACACTTTCACCGTTCCCGGAGCGGTCGAACTCACTTTTGCCGCATCTTCACTTATCGAAGCCGGCCTCTACGACGTGGTCATCGTATTCGGCTGCGTCATCCGCGGAGGCACCCCCCACTTCGACTACGTGTGCCAGAGCGTGACACAGGGCGTGACACATCTCAATGCCGAATGTGACATACCCGTGATATTCGGTGTCCTCACCGTCGACAATGAGCAGGACGCTCTCGACCGCCTCTCAAAAGGCCCCGAATGTGCCGATACGGCCCTGAAAATGGTGCAGTTTGCCCAACACGTAAAAGATTTATGAAATTCGCATCTACAATAGCAGCGGCTCTATGCCTTATGATGGCGGCCTGTGCCGGCGGCTCATCGGCCGACGACCCTGTCGGGAAAATCGCCATCACATACGAGCGTGGCGACGTGCGCGGGGCTGCCCGTGATGCAGAGCGCCTCCTGGCCGACTCAGCTGCGTTCAATTCGCTCTCGGCCATGCAGCTGTGCCGCCTCTCGGAGCTATTCGTGCAACTGAGCGAGACTGAGTCGCGCACCGACATCGACGCCAACGACGCCATGGCCGCCCGCTGCCTTACCCGCGCCCGCGCCATAGGCAGCGACAGTGTGGCGGCATTCCTTGCATCGCGCTCGGGAGAGATGGCCGGACGCCTCATCGTGCTCGACCAGGTGGGCACCTTCCTCGACACCCCGCGTGACTCCCTCGTATCATCCGAAGATTTACCCTCAGATACTTTACAATAATGGCAACAGACTGGCGCGACGCGCTCGCTAATCTCAATCTCCCCGCCGGCGACGACGCTCCTCAGGCCGCCGAGCAAGCCACGCCGCATGAGCGCGCACTCAAAGCTACATCTCTCAAGGTAGCCGTCGAGCGCAAAGGGCGCGGCGGCAAAGTAGCCACAATCATCTACGGCTTCCCCGACGACTGGACCGACGAACGCATCGAGGTTCTCGCATCGCGTCTCAAACAGATGCTCGGCACTGGCGGCTCAGCCCGCGGTGGCGAGATACTCATCCAGGGCAATTGCCGCGAAAAGGTATTGGCTGCCCTTGCAAAAGTGCTCTAATTACACATTCCCCGAATATGTCATCCATCACCCTCCGCACGGTAGCCGCCCGGCACTCCGTGCGCAATTTCGACTCCTCCACGCCTGACCTCCACGCCATCGGCACACGCCTTACCTTCACCACTCACATCATGCCCCTGCGGCCCGAAGCCATCGAAGGCCGCGTGGGCACATACGGCGTGATCACCGGACGCCCCGCCTACGCAGCCGTATGCTGCCGCCCCGCCGAGATGTGCGCCGCCGGTATCGAAGGCGAACATCTTGTACTCCAGCTCACGGCCCTGGGCTACGGCACATGCTGGCTCGGAGGGACATTCAGCCGCGGCAAAGCCGCCGCAGCATTGCCCCGCCCACTGGCCGACGACGAAAAAATCGTGGCCGTAATAGCCATCGGCCATCCGGCCGACCATGTCAGCTTCATGGGGCGCCTCATGAAAAAAATGGTCAACTCATCATCGCGCAAATCTCTCACCGACATCATCGTGGCCGGGCGCATGCCCGATTACCTCGCCGACGCCATGGAGGCCGCACGTCTGGCTCCATCGGCCCGCAATTCGCAGCCCTGGCGCTATGCATTCAATCCCGACGGCACTATCGACGTATACTGCGTCAACGCCGGACATTTTTCCGTGCTCGACACAGGTATTTCCATCGCAAATTTCCTGGCCGTGGCACCCCACTACAAGGTGACGCCCTGCCATAACACCGAAGATACCACACTTACCCCCGTGGCAACACTCAGTCCCGCCTGACACACGGTGGGCTGATATATCACGTCAAAAAAAGGGCTGCGCAATGCGCAGCCCTTTCATTTATCATTTATCATTTTATCATTTCACCACTACGATTTCAGTAGCTTCGCTATGGCCGTAGTTGCGGTCATCGTGCAGGAGCACTGATACCTTGTAGCGGCCGTCGGGCACGAGCTTGCCGTCGTTATCCTTCAGATTCCACTGATACGGCAGGCTCACATTCCGGGCAGTGAATACACTCTTGCCGAAATGGTCGGTGATGTGCAGCTGCTCTACGTTGCCGGAGCAGTCATCACTTTCGATAGTAGCCACGGTGCGGGCCGGCTCCTCAGCCACGGTAAGTGTAGCCGAGATGTTGCGCGACACCACCATCACGTCGATTGTCGCGCGGTCTACGCCGCCGGAATTGCTCACCACGGTGAGCTGTATCGAGTGGGGGCCGTCAGTCTGGTCAGCGATATCCATCGAGAAGATGGCCTGCCCGTCGGCATCCACCGAGAAGAAACGCCGCAGATCGCTGCTGTAGAGAGTGCCGTCGATGTATACTGAAGCGCGTGTCGCGATGCCTGACGTACCGAGATACAGACCGCTCGCCGAAGGATCTATCACAGCATTGATGGTGAAGGTCGATGGAACCTCCGTGAGGCGTTCCCCACCATCGCCTGCATAAAAATCGTTGATTACGGGAGCTTCCGCCACGATTTCGCCGGATTCGGCCTTCTTGATGAGTACGTGAGTCACACCCATGGCACCGGTCGAGGGCGACGACGAGTCGATGGCCGAGATGGTCATCTTGTAATTGTCAGCCGTATAGTTGGGCACACGCGGGGTGAGCGTGACGGTGAATTTGCCGTTCGTCACCACGGCATCGACCTCTGTCATGATTTCAGATTCGATATTATAATCCTCGGGAGTGAACCCTGACTCATTGGCAGTGTTTTTCGACTGTTCTACATGTGCGCCGTCGTAGAGAGTGATGTGGGCAACGCCATTGAATGAAGTATTTATCGTACCGGAGGCATTCGTGATATAGCCCTCGATGGTGCAAGGCTCATACGACGACATGAATGCCGATTCAGGACTCATTCCACCGATACTCTTCACCACAGCCGAGTATTCAGGCACATAGAGCGGCAGAGCCGGGTCGCCCGCCAGATTGTAGCTCATATTGTTCTCGCAGGCAGTTTTCGAGCCATTCGTCCGGCTTATGATGAGGATACGTGCTTCACGGAAGACATCGCCGATGGTCCATCCGTGGCGCGCGGCGCCGTAAGCCATGCCCACGGGGAGATTCGTATGCTGGTTCTGGGCCAGATACACCTCGCGGGCAGCTGCCACACCGGCTATACACCCGCCATCTTCCACGAAGAGCATCGACTCGATCAAGCCGGGCATCAGAGCATCAAACTGATACTGGCCACAGCTTGATATCATCGCAAATGTCGGATACTCATATTTATTCGTCATGGCGAGGTTCACCGACCACATATTAAAGGCCGACACCTTGTCGCCGTGGCCGCTGAAAGTCATGTATCCCATGCCGTTGGTGAGGAAATCACGCACCATATCCTGTGTGGTGCCTTCGGTATGCACCTTTTCATGCACTTCATTGAAGCAGAAATTTTCACTGGCCGCCGCGAGAGCTGCCTTTACTTCTTTGGAGTGCTTGCCGTGCTCATTGAGGTTGCCGTTGCCTGAGAGAAGCAGGGCGTTGTAGAATACCTGAGGCGGCGTCGGGTTGGTAAACCAATTGCGCGCCTTATTATTATAAGCAAGAGCATTTTCGACAGAAATTGCCGGGATACGGCCAATATTTAAAGAAAGCGGAGTCTTGTAAATCTCAGCATGCTTATACCCATCTTCGAGCATCGCCATGATAGCGTCGCTCGTATAGTTCTTCACGCTGTTGCGGGTATTGGTCTCTTCGGTGGTCTGATATGTGAGCAGCAGGTCGCCGGATGGTATCTGTATCTGGCGGTTGTCATACGAGCCTGTGCCATAGAGCAGTATGTGCTTCATCGTGCCGGGGGCACGGTCGTAGAGCATCTTGGCGAAGCGCCGGTAGGCCATTATGTTTCGCGAGCCCGATGAAAATTCATTGAAGATATCTTCCTGGCATACCACCGCAGCCGACATACCCTGATAGCGCTCATGCATAGCCGCAAGCTCCTGGGCGTAAGGCTGCAGGGTACGTGTGGTGATGATGAGCAGCTCGGGAGTTGCGAGGGCATGGAGATCCTGATTGGATACATCGCCCACATAGGTCACATCCGGATAATCACCCTCCGGCAGGAAGGCCACCGCACGTGTCGTGGCCACCGGGGCCGTGAACGACAGACTGTTTTTGCCGGCATCATACTTTCCTGAGACGGGACGCACGCTATAGTCGTCGGGCAGCAGCCAGAGCTGGATATCGCGGTCGGTATCGGCAAACATCAGCTCGGTGCCTTTATTTACCTGATTGCTCTCGTAGGTCATGATCACCGACGGATCCTGCGCATCCACCTTGTTGCTGCGGGGATACACGAAGTAAGCGGCATCGGCTGCCACATAGGATATACCGGAGATATTGGCGATATCAACGGTGAAACCAAGCTTCGAGGAGCGGTCGGTGGTCGAGGTCGACGGATAGAATTCGTGTGCCCCCGTAGCGTAGGCAAAACGGGTATATTCCGCTATTGCGAGCGCTTTGATATTCTGGGCTGTCTTGAATATCCATCCGCTGGCCGTACCGGTGACACCCAGGGTAGCCTGTGTGTCAGAAGCTATCGCCACCTTGTAGCTGAAGAAGCCGCTGGAATATTTGTCAAACGGCTCGAAATTGCGGATTTCGAATTCGTAGGGGATTTTGTCGCCGGCTGAAAATTGCTTGCCGTGGGTGGATATACCGCCGGGGATAAACATATGGTTATCCTCCTCCACATAATCGATATGCAGGTGGGAGAGCACCGGCTTGGCGTAGGTCGGAGTCACATATGCATCCGACTGGTAGCCGAGGTCATCGGGATTGGCGTCGCTCAGGAAGTAGCAGTCCACGTTATCGTATACGTCGCGTGTACGGTCAGCGACATATTTCGAGGGCACACCCGTGGTCCAGGTTGTCACCTTAGGCCGGGCTATGCCATGGCCGTAGAAGAGTATGCGGCCGTCTTCGGTATGATAGGTAGGAGTGGGCTGTACATCATCGGGCTGTGCCGTGGAATATTCATGGCTCATCAGCGGCGCGGCACCATAGCCGTACACGCACACTTTGGAGGGATCGGAGAAGCCCCATTGACGTAGCTGATCGTAGCTGATCTGATATATACCCTCGTCGACCACAGCGACTTTCACCCATTTTCCGGATGCAAGCCTTGATGAGGTCGCGTAATAATTGGCATCGAAGGCCGAGGCTGTGACGGCGCCGGCCAGGCATGACGCGATTGCGCAAAGGAGACGAAGTCTATTCGACATGGTATGAGAATGACTATTTTATATTGAATTCAATGATTGGTTGTTCGTGGCCGGGGGCTGTCACATGGCAGGATTTACCTGCGCAGGGCGTGAAGCGGGCCAGTGGTTCAGGTAAGATTATGAGATCGCCGGTCTTGAAGGTGATACGGCGTGAGAGTTTGCTGAGCATCAGGTCGATTTCCGCGCTGTCGGGGGCTACGGTTACGTCCATCGGCGCCGGAGCGTCGATGTGCATCCGCAGCGGCAGGGAGTCGCAAGCTATGTTGGCGCCGGTCACCACGGTATCGTCGGCAGCGGCCATCGCAGGAGTGTCGAGCGCCGGATCAAGCGGAGTGGTGAGCCACACCACTGTCACCGAATCATAGTATCGGTGGGCGAATTTGGGGCTGATCGCCTTGCCGAGCCGCGATATGCGCACTGCCACACGCAACTCGCACACAGCCTCGAAGTCGGGCACGAAATACGGCCTACGGTCGGGATGCCACGCCGAGTCGGCTATGAGCATCATGCCGTCGCAGGGGTCGGTGCAGGAGGAGAGACGTATGATTTTCATAGTGTTTTCTGAATACCGAGACGATTGTACATTACTGCCAGGTGGGAGTAGATGGAGGTATTGGTGATCACCACTTCCTGCGGCACACGGATGCGCGTAGGCGTGAAATTCCATATCGCATGTATTCCGGCGTCCACAAGTTCGTCGGCCACAGCCTGGGCAGCCTCTACAGGCACAGCCAGGATGCCGATATTGATTTTGAGGCGGCGCACGAGCTCCTTGAGCTCATCGGGGCGCGACACCTCGATATCGCCTATCCGGGTCCCCACCACTCTGTCACTCGTGTCGATACCGGCCACGATGTTCAGGCCATAGCGTTGCAGACCCGAGTCCTGGAGCAGGGCGGCCCCGAGCGAGCCGCAGCCGGCCATGATGGCGTTGTGGCGGCTGGAGAATCCCAGGAAGTGACGGAGTGCCTTCTCGAGCGATGCCACTTCGTAGCCGATGCGCGTCTTGCCCTTGATATTTATGAAGGACAGATCCTTGGCTATCTGCGACGAATCCACGGCCAGATCATCGGCTATGCGGGTCGATGATACGTATTCCACACCATCCGACTTGAGCATCGCCACATACGCCAGATACCAGGGCAGCCGCCTGAGCGTAGGCTCCGGCAGCAGGTCGGTGGGCTTCGTTGTGCGTTGTTCGTTCATTGTCAGATGGAAAAACCGGTGCAAAGTTACAAAATTCTGCTGACTTTTCAAGGCGCAGTCACTGCAATTCTGCGTGATGAGGTCTCGAATCTCTCCCCGTCGGCGGTGATTGACGCCCTGTACAGGTAGATGCCGCGGTTCACCCTGCGGCCGGCGCGGTCGGTCAGGTCCCAGGTCACAGGGGCAGAAACGTCCATGTCGCTGGTACCCTTGCTGGCCGACGACCATATCGGGCGCCCCATCAGGTCGAATACCTCCACGGTCACCGTGGTCACGCTCTCGGGGCGGTCATGACGTACGTAGAAGTTGGCCGAGCTCGAGGCCGGATTGGCATCAGTGAATACCTCGAAAATCTGCGGTGCAAGCCCCTCGGCTACATTGAATTCAATGGTACGCGAGGCTGCGTTGCCCGATGTATCATATACGCGCAGGCGCAGTGAGTGATTGCCCACGGATAGATTCTCCATCGGATAGTTGATGGTACCGCCCGGCTCTCCCGTGGGGTCGGGAGTGAAGAAATAGGGCACATCGGTGATCGACTCACGCTCGTCGAGCGTCAGCACCATCTGATGTCCTATCGTGGTAGTCGAGAGGTTGAGGCCCAGGTTATCAGATACGTGTGCGATGAGCATGGGAGAGGTATTTACGGTCTGGCCCGACTCAAATCCGCTATGGTTGAGCACCATCGACTCGATTACGGGCGCCTCCGTGTCGGGGCTTTCGGGCTCGCGGTAGCCGTACACGTAGAAGTCGCGGTAGACACCGATGGCCTCATCATTGTTGTCGGTCGAGTAGGCGTAGCACGAGATGGCCGCCGGACGGAAATTATCGGCGATCATCGAGGGCATCGCTATCGTGATCGAGAATTGGCCGCCACGCACCGGCGCTGAGCCGGTGAAGAGCTTGTCGCCGTTGGTTTCATATACCTCATGCGAGCCGCTTTCGCCATTGGCGCGTGTGGTGATGGAGCGCTCGGCATCGAAAAGCTCCAGCGACACCACGCCGTTGAAATCCGTCATTTCCTCGCCGGCCGGATTCACCACGCGGCCCGTCACCGTCACCTGCGCCATGGCCGGGATGGTGATCTGCTCGTCGGAGTTTACGTCGATTCCGTCGATGGTGGAGACTTCCACGATATTGTCGGGTGTGGAGAGGCGCATGGCCGGGTCGCCCATGAATACGAAGCGCAGACGGTTGGTATTGGTGCGGCGCACGCCGTCCGACGAGAGGATGTCATTCTTGGCGCGCTGATAGATCTGGCCCGACGAGAGCATGCGGCCGTCATCGCCGCGCGAGAGCGTGGCACGGCCCAGAGCCGCCAGAAACATGCCGTTGTCGCTGATATATACCGGGCGCGTCGCGCTGATCATGCCTATCGCGCCGCCATTGCGCTCCTTGTACATGATTTCGCCGCCGCTCATCACCGGAGAGTCCCAGCGCAGGAAGTCGCAGGTGGAGGCTACCACGAAAGGCACATAGCGCAGATACATATTATTTATATCGGTATAGGTGAGCTGGTGTTCGCCCGTCCAGGAGTGGTTGTTGGCGTGGCCCACAAAGTACCACCATACCACACCCTCGTCCAGATAGCGGAACATCTCGGTGCGGGCCTGCGGATACTCGCCGCCTATCAGCTCATAGGAGTCCATGTACACCTTCTTTATGAGGTGCTGCTGCAGGGGTGTGGCCTCCATATTGGCCACGGTGACCTCCGTCTGGCGCAGGTGCACGCCCAGGTCACCGTCGTCGGCGAGCATGAGCAGCTTGTTTTTCCAGCCGGTACGCTTGGCCGTCTGCACATATTGATACAGTTTGTCGATGATTTCGTCGCCCTCGTGCGATGTGGTCATCGGTATGCGGCCCACGGCCACGGAAATATCGTCGAGACCCATATCGCCCCCGGAATTATCCTGGAGCATGGCTATGAAGTCATCGGTGGCATAGCCGTCATTGTCGGAGAGCGACTGCCGTCCGCGGCGCACCACCCATGATGGCATCGTCGCATAGGAGGCTGCCCCCGATGTTGTATTGATCAGACGGTGGTCGAGCGTCGGACGCCCGAGCAGGAGCGCATAGCGCAGAGGCTTGCCGGCCGCGTTGCCGCGGTCGTACACCATCTTGAGATATTTGCGGTAAGCCGATACATCCGGCGAGCCGGATGAAAATTCATTGTACATCTGGTCCACATTCACCACATCCACCTCCATGCCGTCGGTCTTGCGGTGCAGCTCGGCTATGCGTTCGGCTTGGCTGTTGAGTGCCTGTGTGGTGAATATCACCATTTCGGGAGTGGTGAGCGGAGCGTGGAGATTCTGATTGGCCACTTTGCCGAATGAGCGCGGCGTGAGCATCTTCGCTCCCGGATTCCATGCGGCATACATGCGGCGGCCGCGTACAGTGGGCATCCACCGCGCCTTTGCGCCGTCGAGGCTGTAATTCACCGGGCGCACATTGGCCGGCTCAGTCACATCCCAGAGGCGGGTCTCAGCTGTGGCACCGTCCATCGAATAGCCGTTTTCCGACCCGAAGAAGCATATCGAGCCGTCGCGCGCCAGATCAAGCACGATATCATACTGGAGGGCTATATAGTCGAGATGAGCGCTCGTCACCTGGCCGCCTCCGCTGAAAGTCACTCCGATACGCACGTTCTCGCCATCGATATCCAGCTGATGCGAGGCCACGCCTATCGAGCCGTGCACATAGCTGCTCGTGGAGGTGCGCTCGACGCGGTCGGTGGTGTTGGATTCGAGCGCCGTGCCGTTGACGGTGAACGAGAGTGTGGCCTGAGCGTCGATATTGGCAAAAAAGCGGCACTGCATGTAGGGCGACGAATTGTAGCCCGGCACCGAAAGCGTATAGGTGCGCGACTTGGTGTAGCGGAAATCGTCGCCTACGAAGAGCGGCCCCGACTCGCAAGCCTGCACAAGCTCATCCTCATGCTGCACTATGGCATTGCCATATGGATACAGGTATGTGCGGTCCGACACGTCGCCGCTGCCGGTAGCCGGCACCTCCGGCCGCTCGGCATCGCTCTGCGTCAGGTAATAGTAGCCCCACGATGTATACGGATTCAGGTCGTAGTGCAGGCCGTCGTCCTCCACAAGCTCCTCAGGGCCTGCGCCGTAAAATACGAGGCCGGCCGTGGTATATTCGGAGAGCACCTCGGGGAGATCGTCGACATAGCTCACCTCAGCCATGACATCGGCTATACGCCGGCCGCCATAGCCATGCACTCGCACCTTGGCCGGGTCAGAGAAGCCCATCTGGCGCAAAGCCGCGGGAGTAAGCAGGTGTAAGCCGCTCCGGTCAACCCCGATTTTCACCCAATAGCCCGATGCGAGGGCCGATTGCTCGGTGTAGTGCGAGAGTTCGAAAGCAGAAGCGCGCGGCGTGCCTGAAAGGAACACGCCGAGCACGATAAACAGGAGAGTATAAAGTGTTCGTGACATTCTACGTAGATTGGTCTGATTAAGAGCGTGAGCATACTCACGCTATGACTTAACGCAAAATATCACAAAATATTGTGTCGGCGCTCGCCCTGCGGGGCTCACTCCTTGGTGCCGTAGGCCAGATCGCCGGCATCGCCGAGGCCGGGCACGATATAGCTGTGAGGGTTGATCTCCGGATCGATCACGCCCACCCACAGTGTGCAGTCATCGGGCATCACCTTCTCAAGATAGTCCACAGCCTGCTGCGATGCTATCACCGAGGCAAGATGCACCTTGGCAGGGCTGCCCTTGGTGAGCAGCGCGCGGTAGCTCAGTTCCATCGACGCACCCGTGGCGAGCATCGGGTCGCACAGTATCAGCGTCTTGCCTTCAAGACGCGGCGAGGCAAGATACTCTATCAGTATCTCGAAAGTATCTTTCTCCTTGTACTTGCGGTAGGCCGATACAAAGGCATTCTCCGCACGGTCAAAAAAATCAAGGAATCCCTGATGGAAAGGCACGCCTGCACGGAAAATCGTGCCGAGCACCACACGGTCGGCTATCACATCGCAGGTGGCCGGGGCCAAGGGCGTGCTCACCTCGATCTGTTTGTAGGCCAAATCCTTGCTGATTTCATATGCCATGATCTCGCCCATACGGTGAAGATTTCGGCGGAATCTCATCGGGTCATGCTGGATGGTTGTGTCGCGCATCTCGCGCATATATTCGCTCACAAGCGACGGCTGTTCTGAGAGATTGATTACTTTCATGGTCGTGTATAGTTATGATTATGCAAAAGTACGATTTTTAGTTTATTTCTACAGTTGGTTTGGCTAATTTGTTTAACTTTGCACCGATTTTTACTTATAACTTATTATTTTTAGAGTAAGAAATGTCAACAAACACCGTAGACAACGCACGCAAGGTCACCACCATGCGTCTGCGTCAGATGAAAGAGCGCGGCGAGAAGATCGCCATGCTCACCGCATACGACTATTCACTCGCACGTCTCGTGGACGAAGCCGGCATCGACGTCATCCTCGTAGGCGACTCCGCATCAAATGTCATGATCGGCAACCCCACCACCCTGCCTATCACACTCGACCAGATGATATATCACGCCAAGTGCGTGGCCAACGCCGCCCAACGCGCTCTTGTGGTGTGCGACATGCCTTTCGGCTCATATCAGGGCAACTCCAAGGAAGCGCTCGCTTCAGCCATCCGCATCATGAAGGAAAGCGGTGCCGAGGCTGTCAAGATCGAGGGCGGCTCCGAAATACGCGAGTCGATCGAACGCATCCTCTGCGCAGGCATTCCCGTGATGGGACACCTCGGGCTCACTCCCCAGTCGATCAACAAGTTCGGCACATACGCCGTGCGCGCCAAGGAGGAAGCCGAGGCCGAGAAACTTCTCGCCGACGCCCGCATGCTTGACCAGATAGGCTGCTTCGCCCTCGTGCTCGAAAAGATACCCGCTTCGCTCGCCGCACGTGTGGCAGCCGAAGTCTCCATCCCCGTCATCGGTATCGGTGCAGGCGCAGGTGTCGACGGCCAAGTGCTCGTGCTCCAGGACATGCTCGGTATCACCAAGGGCTTCTCACCCAAATTCCTCCGCCGCTACGCCGACCTCTCCACCACCATCAACACCGCCATCGGCTCATACATCGACGACGTCAAGAACGTCAACTTCCCCTCTCCCGACGAACAATACTGATCCTTCCCCGAAACGATTGCAAAAGCCGGCACCGCCGGCTTTTTTTTGTATCATTTACAGCTAATTACGGCTCCATATCCTCAAGCGAAAGACCGACGTAACCGACTTTCCAACCTTTCTGCTTCCGACAGATGGCTTCCGACTTTGCTTCAAGTTTGTGGAGGTCTATCCGGTTCTTATTACGTTTGACCTCTCCGATGATGATTTCGCGGTCGGCCTCATTCACGGCAATCAGGTCAATCTCGTTGCGCCCGTCTTTCTCCCAATAATTCGTCACGATGTTGTAAAATCCGGTCTCGCGATAAAACTGACGGAAGTAGCGTTCGAGGATCCAACCTGAGTATGTATCATAGTCGGCGCCTACTTTCTCACGCACATAATTCAGGTTACCGATCTCCACAGCACTGCGGTATTTATAGATAAACCGAAACCAAAAATTGAGGAAGTTGTCCTTTATACCGTATTTCACATTACGGCTGCCGGGTGGCGCAAGATATGGACGATAGCGGTAAAGAAGGTCGTAGGTGTTTTCGAGTTTGTCAAGATAACCTCCTGCCTCAATACCTGTATAGGATTTAATCTCTCCTCGCTCGTTGAAGCCT
>CANSGE010000033.1 GCA_947646295.1 uncultured Bacteroidales bacterium | reverse complement strand
CTCTATGAGTCCCGGACGGGACGATGTAATGGTACCATGACGACGTCCCTCCGGGACTTATAACCTGTCGATTGCACTGTCCCCGAGCTGAAGCACTGGGTTCTCTATTATCAGCGTGCCTCCGGCACGACCGCGTCAGCCAATTCAAAATTCAACTTTCAAAATTGAAAATTACTCCAGCACGAGCATTGTCCAGTATTTGAGTGAGGGGACGGTGAGGGTGATGGAGCGGCCCTGCTGGGTGTAGGGCAGTTCGATGGGGGCGCAGGCATGGCTGTCGGGACTGGCTACCCATACCCGCTGCACGCTGTAGTCCACGTCGAGGTTGAGCGTGATACCGGTCTGCTCGGCAGGCTCGGGCATAGTGGCGTCGAGGTCGCGCCAGCTCATAGAGTTGACTCCGGTAAAGTTGATCAGGTGCATGACGTTGGCACCGGATTTGGTGTGCTTGGCATGGAGGGCAATCTTGCGCGCTTTCGGGCCGCAACCTTCATTCCAGGTAATGATCTGATGGCCGGAGGTGACGGTGTAGGTGGGATCGACCTCGCCGTCGGTGGCGTAGAGATAATTTTCGTAGGCTGTGGCGAAGTCGTAGTAGCGCGTGATGGCATCCACGAGGGCATCGTCCATATGGAGGTTTGTGGCGGGGAAATACTCGCGACAGAGCATATTGCCGCCTGTGCCCAATTCGAGGTGTGATCCGCCAAGGGCGAAGATACATGCATCGGTGAGGAGCACGCCGGGGTTGTTGAAGTTAGCGTTATTATTCTCGGCGAAGTCGTAATTCATATAGTTGGCGAAGATTGTGCGCATGTCCTGCGAGCCTGCATCGCGCTTGTTGTCGGCGATGATGCTGTAGATGTCATGGAATCCGGGAGCTTCGGTCCACATCTCATTGTAGCACACATCGATGACGCCCGATGAGGCTATCTGACGGCGTGCATGGCCCGATACGGAGTTCATGATGAGGCGCTTCGAGGGGTGGCGGTCATGAAATGCGTGGAGGAGACCGGGGAAGCGGTCGGCGAGCCATATGCGGTTGCCCCAGTAGTCGTAGGTCTCGCCGGGGTCGCCGAGCTGATCGACCTGGAAGCCGTCGAACGCAAGATTGGCATATACCTCCTCATTGCGGTCGCAGAGATAGCGCTGCCAGTCGGCATTGCCTGGATCGACGAGCGTGATGCTGCTTTTCCACGAATCGGGGAGATAGTGATAGCATTTCTGCGAGTGGTTTTGGTCGCGGTAGTAGTACCATTCCTCGCGGACACCATCCTCGGCTGCTCCGGCACGCTCAAATGCCCCGTATCCGAGATTGTAGAAGAAGGCGAGCATATTGTATCCGTGCTGTGTGTCGATGAAACTGCGCACCACGTTGAGCGAGACGTCGCGGTTGGCTATATCCTTGTAGACGGCGTCGCCGCAATATGGCGCATGATGCTTGTTGTGCCAGTCCTGAAACTGTACGGCATTGATATGACGGCGATTGAGGAAAGCCACGTCGCCTCCCACGTACTGCTCCTTGCCGGGCTCGTACCATGCCACATAGCCGTAGCGGGGGAATACGCGCCAGTCGGATGAGACGTCGACGGCGATGGAGCCGAGTATAGTCTCGGAGCCGTCGTTTTCCTTCCAGACGACCTCCACGAGGTAGCCCTGAAAGTCGTCGGCGGGAGCTTTCCAAGGCCACCATTCCTGGCGCAGGGTCTCCTCGCCTATGATTTCATATCCGCGGCGGTAGCGCACCGTGGCGCCGCGGTATTCATTGAACTTCGAGCACTGTATCCATACTTCGTCGCCGGGATTGTAGCGGGCCTTGTCGGTCCAGAGGTCGAAGCCCTGCGTGGTGAATCCGGCCGAGCGGCGCTCGACGGCGGGGCGTGACTCTATTGTATTGTCGGCTCCGGCCGAGATGCGGGGCATGGTATGGAATGAGTGGCTGTCGGAGCTGACGGTGACGGTGCCCGCGGGTGCCATGCGAGCCGGGTCGCCTCCGTCGGCGTAGTCGGCGAAGCAGAATGGCTGAGAGGCATCCACATCGATGATACCGATGTGCATATTGCCGCCGGATACGGCTGTGAGGGCTGTGCCTGCGGCGGGAGGCCAGGCCGAGCCGGTGGCCACGCTGATATTGCGGGCCGATGCGCCGAGAGAGAGGGCGAGAAGTGCTGAAAAGAGAATTTTAGAGGTCATTTTACAGCGATTTTTGTAATGAGACTATCAACTTTTACGATATATATGCCGGGTGATACGGCAGTGCGGGGCGAGTGCGATATGACCACGCCTGCAAGATTGGATACGGTGATATCGCGGTACTCTCCGGTGACTACAATGTCGTGACCGTCGGCCATGACGGCGGCCGCCTGCTGCGTGGGGCCGGCGATGAGCGTAGTGCCCTCGACATAGCGTGCATAGAGGAAGGGCGCTGATCCGGTGAAGTCGGCCGTGATGGAGTATTGCCCTGTGGCCGGCACGGTATAGCTGTAGCCGTGCATCGGAGCTACATTGGCCGTGGCTGTGGTGATATCCACATCGGTATCGGGCGAGTATGCCGTGCCGTGCCAGTCGGCGGGATCGGACGCGAGCTTGTAGTAGCTGCCCGCGTTGAGGGTGACGGTGGCGGCGAAGCGGCCTGCGCCGTCGGAGGTGAGCTGAGTGCAGTCGGCTCCGGAAGTGCCTATGTACAGTCTCGAGGGCAGCGGAGAGGCATGGAGATAGCGGCCTGCATAGTTGAGCGCCACAAGATAGCGGCCCGAGGCGGCGGTGAAGGCACCGGCCAGCTCGGGCTCGGGTGCGCGTGTCACGTCGAGAGAGCCGTGGCCCGTCTCGGGAGTGATACGGAAGTTGAGCGTGTAGCGTCCGGCGCGCTGAATGTTGTATTTGAAGTCGACGAAATTGCCGTCGGCATCGGTATCGGCGTAGTTGTGCACGAGCATGTGGCTTCCGTCGATGAGGTATTCGCCCTCCCAGGGGGCATTGTAGCATGGCGCCCAGTCGCTGCCGCCGTCGGCCAGGAATTTAATCTCGCCACGGCGGAGCATGCCCGTCCAGGTGACGTGTCCTTCATCGTCGGCAAAGACGGGTATCTGGTCGCGTACGTCATTCCATCCGCATACAGCCTCGCCGATGAGGGATGCCACGGGGCGGCGGAAGAGCACGGTGCGTGCCTTGAGGTCGGCGATGATGCGCACGTAGCCGGGGCGGGTGTTGTAGAACTTGAAGTCGTAGTGCTGGTTGGAGGTATTGTCGACGAGCGTGAGGCGCTGCTCCGACTCGAAGGTCTTATTCTCATCATCGGCCACGATGGAGCCGTCCCACGAACCGGCGTGATTGAGAAACTTGAAGTCGCCCTCGGATAGCCAGCCGTCCCAGATAAAGAGTCCTTCGGCGAGATAGGTCATCTGCTCGGGGAGCTTTTCGTCCCAGCCGCAGGGTGCAGCCTGGCCTACCAGGTACAGGCTGTAATAATCAATTTCGGCAACAGCCGGCATCGAAGCGATGCCGACCATTGCCGAAAGAGACAAGGTAAGTTTTCGGATGATCATTTCTTTATGAAGCGTATAGATGTGTCATGAGCGTGCAGGATGTACAATCCGGCGGGGAGATTGCTTACGCTGATCGAAGCGGTACTTGCGGGAATATCAGCGGAGAGGGCGAGTGCGCCGCTGACGGTATATACCTGCAGCGAGCCGATTTCGGCATTGGCACGGAGATTGAGGGTATCATGCACGGGATTTTGTGCAATGGCGAGCTCGAAGGCATCCTCAGCGGCTGCGCCTACGGATTCGATGCCTGTCTGTGTGGAGCTGCCGTCGACACGCATGATATTTGACTTGGCAGTGCGGATTTCGTCGCCGGTCTTCTCGCGCTTGGTAGTGATCTGATAGCGGTAGCGTCCGGCACTGAGTTCGGTGGGATCGACTACTTCAGAGAGTACGAAGTCCTGGCGGGGAATGTTGATGCCATCGCGCTCGTCGACGGTGACGGGAGCGCCCTCGGAGCCGTCCTCATATACGGGGATACGCTCTACCTTGTAATAGGTGACATTGCCAAACTGGAGCTGATCGGCTTCCTCGGGGGTGTTTTCGGCACGGGGAATCTCGATGGAATAATGGAGATGGGTATTGTCCTTGGAGCCAATGGAGATGCGGGGGCCGTCCATTTCGTTGTAGAATACGATGACGGAAGAATTTTCGGCGGTGTTGCCGAAGCCGGATGTGAGGTTGAACCAGATTTCCACGCGTTTGTAGAAACGACGCTCGGGAGAGGCTTCGTACTCGGGCTTGATTGTGCCGTTGGCTTCCACCTTCTCGGTGCCGGGGAGTCCGTATCCGATGCCGAAGTTGGCGGCGTCGATATCCTCGAAGAGCGAGTAGGCCATGATCTCATCGGCTACGAAGTAGGCCGACTTGTTCTGACGCCATGAGCCGTGGCCGGCGTTTGAACGATACCAGCGTGTGAAGCTTGAGCCATTGTCCATGTACTCATAATTGGTGGTGGCGCCGCTCCATCCGCTCCAGATCTTGAACATGCCCTGCATCCACATGTCCTCGACCACGAAGCATGCGCGGTTGTCGGCAGGGAGGATGCGGATATCGTCGAGATTTTCGGTGGTACGCTGGTTTTTGCCCATCAGCTCTACTTCAGTGAGGCCCTCGGTGCCGGCGGCGGGGACGTCGAAGTATGTCACGAGTGTCTCCTTGCGGTCGGTGCCGTTGACGGGTACGGAGCGCTGTCCGAACTGATCGGCGTGTGTGATCTGATCGTTGTAGCGGAAAGTGATGTTGTTGGATGTATAGTGGAAGTCGTCACCGAAACGGAAATACGAGGGGTGGGCAGCGAGCCAGTCGGATGTGAAGCTGGTCTGATAGATGTATTCGCCGTTGGCATCGATGTAGGGATGTCCATTGGAGTCATACTGTATCCAGGCCTCGCACCATGCTGTGCCGTGGTAGCCGGGCTGATGGTTGAGCGGAGTGGTTGCGTGCTCGTCGTAGGTGATGTCGGGGTTGAGGATATCACCGCCCACGAGGGAGAATGTGCGGAGACGCACGATCTCGAGCGGAGTGGTATTGATGTCCTGGAGGGTGAGGAGGCGGGGCGAGCCGTCGGAATTGACGTCGAGGTAGATGGAGCCGATGCGTGTGGGGAGCGACTGCATGTTGTCCTCGCCGCGGAGGCCGCCGGCCGAAGCGATGTCGATGAGGCGCAACTTCATGGCATCCCATCCGCCATGCTGTACGGCGGGCGAAGTGCATGCGATGTCATTGTAGCGCACGCCGGTGAACTTGCCGTCGGTGCAGCCGTTGTCGCCCGTGGATGCGAGCGGCGCGAGATCAAAGTAAGCGTCGGCATCCTGGCCATTGTCGATAGTGTACTGATAAGGATCGAAGAATGTGGCTTCGGAGGTGTTTTCGGCAGAGTATCCGTGATAGGTCTGGGCGATGTAGTCGGCATAATTGTCGACAGCCGCAACCATATAGTAGCCATTGTAGAGGAGGCGTGCGGGGAGCGCGTAGCGGCCTGTGCCGTCGGGGATGAGCTCCCACTCGGGCTGGAGGCGCCAGGCAGATGTGCGCTGTCCTACGAGGAAGTAGTGCTTGCGTCCGCCCTCGAAGTCGCTTTCGGAGAGGGGCATATTGACTGCCACGGGACCGTCGAGCGCAAGGACGGGGGTGAGGTGGTCGTCGCCGGAGAGTGTGACAGTGATGGTGTAGTAGCCTGATGCGGTGACGGTGTGCTCGGCTGAAGTGCGGCCATTGAGGGTGGCACGGAGTACATTGCCGGCTTCGGCATATGCTGTGGTGACGTAGCTTTCGGCGCGTGTCTGCGCGGGATCGAATGTGATGTCACCGCTGCAGAGACCTGTGACGGAGGGTATGTGGCGGATGAGATTGTAGCGCGGTGTGACGCCGTCGAAGGTGATGGAGGCTTCGTACCATCCGTTTGTGGGTGCTGAGAGCTGTGCCATGGCATCGCCGTCGATCATCACATCGGTGGATGTGCCTTTGGAGAGCCAGCTGTAGCCGTAGGTATTGACGTAGGCTGAGCGGGCGGCGTCGTATGAGAGGGCGCAGATGCCTTCGTACCATACGCCCTGAGGAGCGGAAATGTAGATGGAAAGAGTGCCGTCGGCTCCGGCGCTTGGCTCGATGTATACGTTGCGGAAGCCGGGCTGCTCGAGTGTGAATGAGCATCCGGAGTCGATCTTGCGCAGGTATGTGGTCTGATCGTCGGGGAGACGGTAGTCAGTCCAGCCGTCGTAGCCGAATTCGAGTCCGTCGATGATGGGTTTGAAATATGTGCCGTTGAGGAACTGGTGCGTGGCGTAGAATTTGCGGTCGGTCTCGGGTGTGAGGGCGACGAAATTGCGCCAATCGGTATCAGATACAAATCCGGCCAGCTCGACTGTGGATGCGAGATAGTCGTAGCGCACCTCCTTGGTGACGGTATTTACGGAAATCTCGTAGCGACCGGGCATGAAGTCGGAGGTGGCGTGTGTGGTCTGGTCGGGGTATGCGACGGACCATTTGCGGTCGTCGGTGGCGTCGGTGGTAAATGCTGCCGGGGTATCGGGGTTGCGGAAGAGGAAGAAGTTGCTGTTCCATTCGCCGTCCTTGGGGTCGACGGCGAGCTTGAAATCACCGTCAGCAAGCTCGACTGTGCCACGGTAGACGGAAGGCTCGGCATCGGAATTGCGCAGGGGTGCGTATTGATCGAGTGTCCATGCGTGGTCCTTGATGGAGCCTACGACGTATATGGCGTCCATGCGGTTGAGCTTGACGGTATTTGCGTTGAGGTCGGCCTCGACGTAGTAAACGCCGGGAGTCTCGACGGCAAAGCAACAATTATCCTGACCGCGGGTGAGTGACTGCGGCGAGTCGTTGCCGATGAGCTGGCCGGAGAGGGCTGCCCCGTAGTAGTTTTCCTGTGTCCAGTCTTTATCGGGCTGCAGACGGAATGTCTGATTGTCGACGTTGTCGAGATAGCATACGGTGCACCAGACATTGTCGGAGATCTGCGACATAGCCACGGCATTGTCGAGCGACCATCCGGCAGGGGTGCCCGGGCCGATGAGATAGAAGTTGTCCCACGCCAGTGCGGGGAGGCAGCTCAGAGCCGCCATAAAACCAATTGCAATTGTGCGTCTCATAGTGATTATTTATTTCAATTCAAGTCTGTCTCAAAAAAATGATCGGAGGGAGCAAGGTCCAGCCCCCTCCGAGTGGTGATTTAAGGTCTAAGATTCCTGTATGATCCTAAATTATCTGAACCAAAATTATGTGACACAAAATTAAAACGTAAAATTTGCCAATACGCGCGCAGATACGAAAAATGTAGTAGCACCGGAAAGATATATGCTTGAAAATGGCTATATTAGCTAAATGGCGGGAGGGCAAATAAGTAGTGGATGAGTAGAACCTCGGTAAGCGCAAAAACGTCCGGTCGCCTCCCAGTGACCGGACGTTTCGCGATTTATAAAATCAACTTCTATGAAAAATCATTTAATAATCTTCAGCGTCTCACTATCGGATCTGATGAGATAGGTGCCGGGCTGAAGAGCGGAGATATCATATGATGCGAGGCGCCCGGAGATGACGGGCTGACCCTTGGAATTGTATATCACGGTAGAGGATCCCTCGGGAACGGTGACGATACCGGTGGCGCTGTCACAGGTGATAGCGCATACCGGCGCGGGGAGCGGCTCTGCCCGGCCGGCCTGGCTGAGGGGACGGATGGACTTGAAATCACACCAGAAGCCATTGGCTGCATACTTATCGACAACGGCGTCGGGCACGTAGAGGTCAACGTTCTCAGCATTCCATGTGATAGCGTGGAAAGCAGGGCCGTCAACTCCATTATCGAGGATATAGGGGGGATCGTACTCCTTGATGATGATTTCTTCAAGATTCGTGCATTTGCGGAGCATATCGCTGACCGATAATTTCAGACCTTCGAAGGTAACACTTCTGAGATTTGTGCAGCTTTCCATGGCGGCGTAGCCGATGGAAAGGGTGGACAGAGGAAATGTGACAGACTCGAGGTTGGCGCAACCATAGAAGCAAAGTGGCCCTACGACTTCGAGGGTGTACGGAAGTATGATGCTTTTGCACTGCAATTGGGAGCAGTCGTAGACTTCGGTGACTTCAAAATATTGGCCGTCGATGGTCACAACTGATGGTATGACCAGCTCTCCGGAGATTTGACGGATGTCGTCGGAAACACCTGTGAGAGCTACGATGTTTCTAAGCGGCCATATCCTGTCTCTTGAGATGGTGTATTCGAAGCCGTCGATCACCACGGGTGAGGCCTGCTGCGCGACAGCTCCACAGCTCAGGGCGAAGAGTGCCACAAGGGTAAGTACTATACGTTTCATATTATCGAAATTTTTTGATTTGCAATCATTGTGGCATTTGGGGTAGAGTTGCTTCATAGGAGTGGATTTTAGGGTTAGTATTTCCGCAAATATACATTAATAAAAGCTAAATGCCAAGCTTTTACCAATATATTTTGCAAAAAAACAAAACGACAGCAATATAGGCGAATCAGCGTCGCCCAATAGGAGTGAACGCTATCATTATGACATATCAAAAAAAACGAATCAGAAGTCGCTGAAAAGGTTTGGTTTGATGACGATGCCGAGGCGGAGCTGAGATTTGAAAACTTTGTAGTCGAGGAGGCCTTCGCCGTAGCCGTTGTAGTATTGGAGGAAGAAGTATTGATTGGATTTGCGTGAGAATCGGTAGGCGAGTTCGACGATGGTGTTGTAGTTGAGATTCCAGCCTTTGCGCTTGACGAGGGTGACGGATCCGGTGAATTTGCGGTTGTCGGTCATGGCCTGTACGGTCATCTGGTATATGCCGCAGTAGTCGAGAATGTCTTTGTTGTTTTGTCCGTCGATGATGGGAATCCATACTTTGCCGGCGACCATGAGGTTGGGGTCGACGAGAATGTTGGCGGCGAGTGACACTTTATTCCATGAGCGCGACTGTATGCTGTCGCGGCCGTTGCTCTCGTGCTCGAGGATGAGAGATACCTTGCCTACGTAGTGGTTTTTGATGAATATTGGCTTTGTGAGACCGATACCGGGGTTGAAGTTGAGGTCGGTCATGGGCATGGAGTTCTGGAGGACGTTCCAGAAGCATTTCTGCGAGTAGAAGAGGTAGAGGTATGTGCCGCCGGGGAGTGTGGCGTTGGTAAGGCGCTGGGCGATGGATATCTGGAATTTGATGTTTGTATTTGATTTGTTGGCCTTGTATCCGATGGGGGGCCCGAAGATGAAGTAGTTGTCCTTGTACAGGCCGAAGTAGGGCTGGTCACGGAAGTCGCGGCGTATGCTGTCGGTATCGAAGTAGTAGCCGTCGGGGGAAATAATCTGTGCCTCAGCACCGATGGCGGCGCTGAGGCATATGATGAGCAGAAGTATTTTGCGGAGGATATTCATCGTGGACGCAAAGTTACGCAATTTGTGATGAATTTGACGCGGTGGGTGGAGAAAAGGTTGAATTTTGAGGGAGAATGGACATGAAATCATCCGGCGACATCGACGTGTATGCCTGTGGCAGCGGTGATGCGTGCGGCGATGGCATCAAGCTCGGGGCGGGGGATGCGTGTGAGGGCGTGCTCGGGTGTGGGACGGTCGATGGTGTAGAGCATGATGCGGCCGGGGCGGATTGTTTCGTAGGCCCGGATGAGTGCGTCGATCTCGGCGGGGGTGGAGTTGTCGACGGGTATGCCGTCGTGAGAGCCGCGTGTGATGAGTGTCTGCACGATGGCTCCGGGGCCGAAGTGTGAGAGCTGGTCGATGACGCGTGGAATGGTGTAGTCGGGGGGCACGGGGCGGTCGAGGAGGCGGGCTGTAGCGTCGATGGCGCTGTCGAGCTTGAGGATGGGGTTTTCGACACGGCGGAGGGCCTCGACGACGTCGGGGCGGTGGAGCATGGTGGCGTTGGAGAGCACGCTGACCTTTGCCTCGGGGTAGTAGCGGTCGCGCAGGACGAGTGTGTCGTCGATGATGCCGGGGAAGTCGGGATGGAGCGTGGGCTCGCCGTTGCCGGAGAATGTAATGGTGTCGACGGGCTGGCCGGCGGCGTGCAGTTGGGCGAGACGCTCGCCGAGGCGGCGGGCTACCTCGGCTCGCGGGGGCATGCCGGTGGTGCCGGGACCCTGGGCGTTGTAGCCGGCTTCGCAGTATAGGCAGTCGAATGAGCAGATTTTGCCGTCGTTGGGCATGAGGTTGACGCCGAGGGATGATCCGAGGCGACGTGAGTGGATGGGGCCGAATATGGTGTCGGTGTACATTACTGTCTGCATGGTGCTGGGGGTTTAGGAGGTGAGTATGTGGCGGCCGAAACGGCAATAGATGCATTTGCGCGGCTCGCAGTAGGCGCGGCGAAGATGGATGAGCGCCTGTGAGGTGAATGCGTCGGGACAGCTGATGCCGAGGCGGGTGAATGAGGTGACTACGGAGTTGCTCTCGGGAGGCATCGCGGTGAGGAAGTCGACGGCGCGGTCGATGAGGGATGTATCGGCGCGGCGCGCTCCGCGGGCGTAGGTGAGGGGGATGAGGGTGTTGATGAGTATGGTGTCAATGGTGGCGGGGGTGAAGGTGACGCGGCGGGCGGCGGTGCGGCAGCCGAAGTCGTAGTGGTCGATCCAATAGGGGCTGAGCCGGATGTCGGTGAAGAAGCTGCGGGCGGCGGCGAGCGTGGTGAGCTGATGGAAGTCGCGACCGAAGTCGAAGCCGGCTCCGAGGATGGCGGCCAGGGCTGCTATGCGGCGCTGCGGGAAGTTGGGCGGACGCATGCGGGCGGTGCGCCATGCGGGATATGTGGCGATGTCGAGTGAGAATTTTGCTTTGATGAAGCGGTAATTCTGAATCAGGCGCGTGAGATAGTCGGATTCGGCTGAGCCGTCGGCTTCGGGGAGCTCGCGGTCGAGGAATCCGGCTGCGCCGAAGAGGGCAGCCTCGAGCATGGCAGGGTCGTTGCGGTGCTTGAGGAGTATCTTGAGGGGGAGTGAGCGGGCGAGCTGTTCGAAGGGTTCGGCGTTGGTGCCGAAGCCGAGCGCGCGCGCCAGGAGGATGAAGGCGGTGGATGTCCAGTCGTCGTCGTTGGCACCCTGAAGCTGAAGCACGCGGTCGACGCGGCTGAAGAGGCGCTCGTAGCCGAGGGCTGATATCCATTCGGTGGCGAGGATGGGAGGGACGGAGGGAAGATGGGCGGCGCAGGCCGGCGTGGGGCCGGCATGGGCGTTCATGGCGGCGTAGCGGTCGTGGAATGCCGGGGGGACGGGGAGTATGAATTGGGGCAGGATGGTGCCGTCGGGACGGGGGATGCGGCAGTCGGAGTCGGCTACGACGTGGAGGATGACGGTATGGTAGGCGGGATCGATGTCGTGCCCGTGGCGGTGCCAGTCGGATGCGCGGTCGTGTATCTCGACGTTTCCGGCCCAAAGGCGGTCGCCGATGCGTATTTTGGCGTTGAAAAAGTCGGGTCCGGCGTCGCGATTGCGCGTGCCGGGGTCGATGATGGATATTTTTTGGCCGTCGACATCGATGCACCGGCTATAGTCGAGCAGTCGGTACTCCCAGAGGTATTGGAGCATCATCTCTGAGGCCATGGGGCTCAGATGAGTTTGTGGAATGATGCGGGAATGGGCGTGGAGAAGTTCATGTCACGGCGCGTGACGGGATGGATAAAGCGCAGCGTGAGCGCGTGGAGAGCGAGTCGGTGTATGGGCGAAGGGTCGGCTCCGTAGCGGCGGTCGCCGGTGATGGGGTGTCCGAGGTCTTTCATATGGACACGTATCTGGTTTTTGCGCCCGGTCTGGAGCGATAGCTCGACGAGTGAGTATTTTCCGCGGGATTTGAGCGTGCGGTAGTGTGTGACGGCGAGCTGCCCCTCGGAGGGTTTGTCGGTGGAGTATACCTCATGGGCGGCATTCTCGGCCAGATAGCTGCGGACCTCGCCTTCGGGCGGGTCGATAGTGCCCTGAACTACGGCCACGTATTTGCGTTCGAGCACCATGTTGTTCCAGTTGTGCTGCATTGTTTCCTTGGCCTGGACAGTCTTTGCGAACATCATGAGGCCGGATGTCTGCTGGTCGAGGCGGTGGACGATGAAGAGCTTGTTGCGCGGGTCGAGGCGCTTGACGTAGTCGCGCAGGAGCCAGTAGGCAGTGCCCTCGGATACGCGGTCGGTGCCCATGGAGAGGAGTCCGTAGCCGTTGTGGACGACGATGATGTCGTCGTCTTCGTAGACGATGCTGAGGCGCTTGTTGTAGAATGTCTGGAACTGGCGTGATGTGTTGACGCGCACCTGCATGCCGGGATGGAGCTCCTGATCCCACTGACGGGTGACGACGCCTCCGGCCATGACCTGGCCGTGCTTGAGGTAGTCTTTGACGGTGGTGCGCTTGCGGTCGGGCATGGCGGCGATGAGGAAGTCGAGCAGGCGCAGAGGCTCATCGGATGCACCGGCGGGAGCGTCGGGGACGTCAAATGTGAGTATTACGTCGGGTTTGAAGCGGGCACGCTCGGCGCCGGGCTTTGTGCGGAGTGGTTTCGGCATGACGTATCAGGCTTTTTTACGAGATGAGGTGCGGCGGGTCTTGGGCTTTTCGGGGCGTTCGTCCTGAGCGCGCACGATTTCCATCGTCTGGTCGAATGTGAGGTCGGCAGGGCGTTCGATGGTTTTGGGGAGTTTGTAGTTTTTGCCCTTCCAGGCGATGTATACGCCGTAGCGGCCGTTGAGGATGCGGAGGTCGGGGTCTTCGTCGAATGTGCGGACGATGCGCTCGGCCTCGGTGTGGCGCTTGGCTACTATGAGGTCAATGGCTTCCTGGAGTGAGAGCTGGGCGGGCGCTATGTCCTTGGGGATTGACACGAACTTGCCGTCGTGGCGCACGTACGGGCCAAAACGGCCGATGGCTACAGCGACGTCTTTGTCTTCAAACTGGCCGATGACGCGCGGGAATTCGAAGAGCTTCAGGGCTTCCTCGAGGGTGATGTCGTTCATCGACTGGCCTTTGAGCAACGAAGCGAAGCGGGGCTTCTCGCCGGATTCGGCGTCGCCGATCTGTACGAGGGGGCCGAAGCGTCCGATCTTGACCGATACGGGCTCGCCGGCAGGTGTGTGGCCGAGCTGGCGCTCGCCTACCTTGTGCTCAAGGCGCATGTTGAGGGCGTTGTCGACCTGCGGGTGGAAGCGGTCGTAGAATGAGCGCATCTCGGCGTTCCAGGGGAGCTTGCCCTCGGCGATGTCGTCGAAGCGCTCCTCGACGTTAGCCGTGAAATTGTAGTCGAGAATCTCGGGGAAGAAGTTTGTGAGAAATTCGTTGACCACCATGCCTATGTCGGTAGGGATGAGCTTGCCTTTCTCGCTGCCGGCCATCTCGGTGTGGATGGCTTCGGTGATTTTGTCGGTCCGGTCGAGTGTGAGTGTCTTGTATTGACGGGCTGTGCCTTCGCGCTCGCCTCGCTCGATGTATTCGCGGTTCTGGATGGTGGAGATTGTGGGGGCGTATGTTGATGGGCGTCCTATGCCGAGTTCTTCCATCTTCTTGACGAGCGATGCCTCGGTGTAGCGCGGGGGCTGCTGGGTGAAACGCTCTGTGGCGGTGATGTCGCGGGCGGTGAGGGTTTCGCCGGTGGTCAGCGGGGGCAGGATGGCTGTGGAAGCTGCATCGGATACAGAGGCTTCATCGTCGTGACCTTCGGTGTATACGCGGAGGAAACCATCGAATTTGATCACTTCGCCGGATGCTGTGAAGCGGGCGTCGGCAGCGGATGGGATTATCTCGGCAGTGGTGCGCTCGATGCGTGCATCAGCCATCTGGGAGGCTACGGCGCGTTTCCAGATGAGTGTGTAGAGTTTCTTCTCACGGTCGCCCGCATCTGCGGGGACGAGTGTGGAGATGTATGTGGGACGGATGGCCTCGTGGGCTTCCTGAGCACCTTTTGAATTGGTGTGATAGCGACGCACGTGGAGGTATTCGGCTCCCATGTTGGATGTGATTTCGTCGCTGATGGCTTTTACGGCATCGTCGGAGAGGTTGAGCGAGTCGGTACGCATGTAGGTGATGTGACCGGCTTCATATAGCTTCTGTGCCACCATCATGGTCTGTGCCACGGTAAATCCGAGCTTGCGGGCTGCTTCCTGCTGTAGAGTGGAAGTGGTGAATGGCGGCGCGGGCACTTTGGATGTGGGGCGTGTGGTGATTTCACCAACCGTGAAACGGCTCCCGGCACATTGGGTGAGGAGCTGGCGGGCATCGTCCTCGGATGAGAGACGGTGGGAGAGCTCGGCACGGATCTCTTTGCCCTCGGGTGTGGCGAAAGTGGCTGTGGCACGGTAGTAAGGCTCGGAGACGAAATTTTTGATTTCATTCTCTCGCTCTACGATGAGACGTACGGCCACCGACTGCACGCGGCCGGCAGAAAGGGCGGGCTTGATCTTGCGCCACAGTACCGGCGAGAGCTCGAAGCCGACTATGCGGTCGAGCACGCGGCGTGCCTGCTGTGCATCGACACGGCGCAGATCGATGGTGCGCGGATGCTCAAGAGCGTTGAGGATGGCTTTTTTTGTGATTTCGTGGAAAACAATTCGGCGTGTGGTGGCGGGATCGAGGCCGAGAACTTCGGCCAGGTGCCATGCGATGGCCTCTCCCTCGCGGTCCTCATCGGATGCGAGCCATACGGTATCGGCAGCGGCTGCAGCTTTACGCAGCGCAGCAACGATCTCTTCCTGGTCTTCGGGAATCTCATATATGGGCTTGAAGTCGCCCTTGACGTCAATGCTGAAGCTCTTGGTCTTGAGGTCGCGGATGTGTCCGTAGCTGGACATGACCTTGAAATCAGGGCCAAGGAATTTTTCTATCGTTTTAGCTTTAGCGGGAGATTCGACAATTACAAGGTTCTTCATTTTCAAAAAAGTATTATCCACAAATCGGATGCAAAAGTAATAAAAAAATTCAATTTTGTCTTTTGAATTATCAATTATTTGCCGACGGTCAGAGAGACATGCAGGGTTAATATAACAAAAAAGCCCGGGCGAATGTTCGTCCGGGCTTGATAGGGGGCGGTTACCTACTCT
>CANSGE010000032.1 GCA_947646295.1 uncultured Bacteroidales bacterium | reverse complement strand
AGCACTCTCGCGCAGGTAAAATCAGCTACTTCGCACCTCAAAGGGCTCAAAATAGGGGTGATGGGCTGTATCGTGAACGGCCCCGGCGAGATGGCCGACGCCGACTATGGCTATGTGGGCGCCGGCCCGGGCCGCGTATCGCTCTACAAAAACAAAGAGTGCATCATCAAGAACATACCCACCGACGAGGCTCTTCCGCGTCTCATCCAACTCATCAAAGATTCCGGCGACTGGCACGATGCTTAAATCCTCCGTACATCTCCATACTCTCCCCTCCGGCCTCCGGCTGGTGCATCTCTATATCCCCGGCTCCGCAGTAGGATACTGCGGGGCCGATGTCCTGGTAGGCTCACGCGATGAAGATGCCGCCACGCACGGCCTGGCGCACTTCGTGGAGCATACCATCTTCAAGGGTACCAGCCGCCGCTCATCATGGCATATCATCAATCGCATGGAGGCCATCGGCGGCGAGCTCAACGCCTATACCACCAAGGAAGAGACGGTGGTGTACACCGCCTTTCCGCGCGGAAATCTCGCCCGTGCGGCTGAGTTGATCGCCGACCTGATCACGTCATCCACTTTCCCCGCCGCACAGCTCGACAAGGAGCGTGAAGTGGTGGCCGACGAGATAGATTCGTATCTCGACTCCCCGGCGGATGCCGTTTTCGATGATTTCGAGGACTTGGCATTCCGCGGCACGTCGCTGGGGCACAATATCCTGGGTACACGTGAGGCGCTGGATACGTTCAGCCCGGAGCTATGCCGCGAGTATCTGCACCGCTGGTATGTGCCGTCAAATATGGTGATTTTTTCGGCAGGGCCCACCACGCCGGAGCGGACTTTCCGCACGCTCGAGAGAGCTTTTGAATCGAAATTCGGAGCCTGGGAAGCACCCGAGCGACCCGCTTCGACGTTTGAAATCCAAGATGCTACATTCTCAGAATCGCGTGCGCTGGATACACATCAGGCGCACACGGTGCTGGGCACCCATATACCGGGCTACTGCTCCGATATGCGCTATCCGATAGCCTTGTACAGCAATATCATAGGTGGGCCGGGTATGAATTCGCTGCTCAATGTGGCTCTGCGTGAGCGCCGTGGGCTGGTCTATACGGTGGAGGCTTCCACGGGCCTCTACTCCGACTGCGGACTGCTTACGGTGTATTATGGCTGCGATCCTGACGATAATGCGCGCTGCGACAGGCTCGTGCGCTCCACTCTTGCGGAGCTGGCCGAGCATCCTATCAGTGTGCGCCGGCTCGACGCCGCCAAAAAGCAATATATCGGGCAGATGATACTTGCGCGCCAGAATCTCGAGAACCGCATTTTGTCGATCGCGCGTCAAGCCTTGTTGCTGGGCCGCGTCATTGCGGCCGATGAGTCGCTGGATGCGATCCGCTCGGTAAGTCCCGCCACTATAGCGTCGTTGGCCGCCCTGCCTCTCTCGCGGCTCACACTCGGGCCGGAAGAGTAGCGAATTTTCAATTTTCAATTTTCAATTTGAGACAGAAAGACATAAAGTCAGAAAAACATAAATTGCCCCGGCCTGCAGCCGGGGTTGCTTTTAAGTGTCGGGGCTACGGTTTATTGAATTTTGAATTTTGAGTTTTGAATTTTGAATTTGAGACAGAAAAACATAAAGTCAAAAAACATAAATTGACCCGGCCAGCAGCCGGGGCTACGAGTTTTCGTTTTTCAATTTTCAATTGGGAGCGGGGGGCGTGTGGGTAAGGAATATGGGGAAAGATGCTTGAAATTCAAAAAATATTCGTAAATTTGGCCGATTTTTCAACCTTTTTTCCAATGAAACAATTTCTAATCCCCGCAATTGCCCTCGTATCTGCATTGTGTGCACACGCCGAAGGCTATCAAGTAAATTCGTTCAGCGCCCGCCAGGAAGGTATGGGCCACACCGGTGTCGGTATGACTCTCGGAGCTGAATCGACCATCTTCAATCCCGGTGCTGTGGCTTTTTCCGACAAGACTTTTGATATTTCGGCCTCAATGACTGCTATCGTCCCCTACGCTTCCGCGACTGTGGATGGTGTGAAGTATGAGACAGATAATAAAATATCGACACCTTTCAATGTCTCGACGGCATTCCGTATCTATGACAATCTTTACGGGGGTATCGCTCTCTATACTCCCTACGGCTCGTCAATCAACTGGGGTGACAACTGGCCCGGTGCGGTGCTCAACCAAAGTGTCGATATCAAGCTTTTCTCGCTGCAACCTACACTCTCCTACCGCCTGCTGCCCAATCTCTCGATAGGTGCGGGCCTCACTATCAACTGGGGATCGGTGGATCTCAACAAGGGTCTGGTATCCGACGGCTCGCTCAATACGCTGATGACGGCGCTCGGCATGCCGGCAAGCTCGCTCTTCGACGGCGTGACCCCGGCATCGGTCAATCTCAAAGGCAATACACGCATAGCGCTGGGTTTCAACGTGGGTGCGCTGTGGAAAATCGACCGCCGCTGGAAGGTGGGTGCGTCATTCCGCTCACGCCTCGGTATGAAAGTCACGAAGGGCCAGGCGACGGTATCGTACGCCAACGAGACCGCCCGCGCTATCCTGGGCCAGACGCTCGACAATCTCAACTCGACCAACTTCGCGGCGTCGCTCCCATGCCCCTATGTATTTACGGTGGGTGCTTCTTATGAGCCTATCAACGGCCTGATCATCGCAGCCGACGTGCAGCTCAACGGCTGGAAGACATACCGCGAACTCAATATCAGCTTCGACCATCTGGAGGCTTTCAACCAGCATCTCACCAAGAATTATCACAATGCGCTCACATATCACGTAGGCGCACAGTACGCGCTGACACGCCGGTTTGATGTGCGCGCCGGTCTGATGGTGGACTGTTCGCCCTGCGACCGCGAATTTTATAACCCGGAGACTCCGGCACAGACCCGTATCGAGCCGTCGGTAGGTTTTTCATTCCGTCCCATCAGCTCGATTTCGATAGATTTCGCATTCATGTATGTGCATGGTTGCGGTATCGACAATGCGTCGGGACAGTATGACGACTTCATCGCCAAGAGCTATCCGCAGCTGGGCTTGCCCAACCCCGGGACATTCACAGCCGACTACCGCCTGCACGCTTTCATGCCGTCGCTCGGTATAAGCTATAAGTTCTGAAATTCTTCTGATAAATCTATAATGGCCGGCCCGCACAGGGTCGGTCTTTTTTTTGTGCCGGGCGATAAAAAATCGACGATGTCTGTCATATTTTGTATCGGTGTGCGTCTTATAAGTATCGATTACAATCATTGTTGAAAATGTACCTAAGACTGTTTTTATTGATTTCCGGTTTATTGATGAGCGCTGTCGCACGTGCCTATGAGGTGCGTGCCGTGGCGGTCGACTCGTTGGGGGAAGGTGTGCCGTATGTGACTTACCGCATCTATCAGCCCGGCGTGGAAAAGGCCGTGGCAGCCAATACCGGCTCGCTTGACGGCGATGTGCGCCAGACGCTGCAGAGCGCCGGTGAGTATGATATGACGCTGAGCTATGTGGGCATGCGCGACACGACGCTGCATTTCACGGTGTCGGCCGCCCAGCCGCGTGCCAATCTCGGGCGGGTGGTGATGTGCGATGCCTCGGAAATGCTCGAGGCGCTTGTGGTGACTGCTCAGAAGCCGCTCGTGGTGAAGGAAATCGACCGCATCGGATATGATGTGCAGGCTGATCCGGAGACTAAAACGTCGAATCTGCGCGATATCCTGCGCAAGGTGCCTATGGTGTCGGTGGAAGCCGACGGTACTATACGTGTGAACGGCTCGACTGATTTCAAGATTTATAAGAACGGTCGGCCGAATAACTCGATGAGCCGCAATGCGAAGGATATCTTCGCGGCTCTGCCGGCCTCGTCGATAAAGAAAATCGAGGTGATCACCGAGCCGGGTGCCACGGAGGATGCCGAGGGCACGACCGCCATTCTCAATATCGTGACCAATGATGAGGTGGATATCGTAGGCGTGATGGGCAACGCATCAGTATATTATGATACCAATAACGGCTATCCGTCGGCCAACCTGTATCTGCAGACGCAGATCAAGAAGTTTGCGCTCTCGGGCTACGGCGGCTTTGTGCCGATGCATGGCAAGCAGCAGCGTCAGGAATCGATCACTGAATCGTATTTCCCTGAGACGGGAGAGTCGCGCAACAGCCATTCGAACACGAAATTCGAGGGTCAGTTCGGCTACTTCGGAGTGGAGAGTTCCTTTGATATCGATACGCTGAATCTTGTGACAGCCGAGGTATCGGGCTATGCATACACGGCGCATCCGACGGTGGATACGGAATACAGCTATTTTGACCGTAACGGGGTGCAGACCGGTGGCTTCCGGACGTGGCAGGACGGCAGCGGCACATCGAGTTATCTTGATATGGATGCCAATGTCAACTATCAGCATCTGACGCACCGCAAGGGTGAGACGTATACGCTGTCGTACCGTCTGTCGACGACGCATCAGACCAACGACGGCAGCACGCAGTACAGCAATCTCGACGGTACGCCATATCAGCCGTACAGCGCCATAGTGGCCAATTACAAGCTGAACTTCATCGAGCATACTTTCCAGGCCGACTATGTGCGTCCCTTCGGCAACCATAAGGTTGAGGGTGGCCTGAAATGGATCATCCGCCGCAATCATTCCAAGACGTCCAATGACTATGTTGATTGGATGTCGACGACATCGGATTTCTCGCATGTGACGAATATCGGCGCGGCTTATGCTCAATATGCCTATAAAATCGGGCCGGTGAATCTGCGGGCCGGACTGCGGTACGAATTCTCGCAGCTGAAGGCGGAATTTCCCGATGGCTCGGCCGAGCCTTTCAAGGCTGATCTCAATGACCTTGTGCCCTCGGGTGGCGTGTCGTGGCAAATCAATGACGGCAACTCACTGACGGCCAACTATTCATCGTCGATCAACCGCCCGGGTATCATGTATCTCAACCCGTCGGTGACGCAGACACCTACCTCGGTGAGCTATGGCAATCCGGATCTTGAGAGCGCGCGGCGCCAGTCGGTGAAGCTGACGTACATGCTGATAGGCAAGAAGGTGAATCTGAATTTTTCGGCCAATTACGGATGGTCGGACACGGGTATCGCGCAGGTGCAATGGCTCACCGAAGGTAATGTGATAAATTCGACCTACGCCAATGTGGGTATCAATAAGGAGGTGAATTTCGGACTGTATTTCCAGTGGAGCATCACCCCGAAGACCCGCTGGATGGTGAATGCCGGCGCCGACTGGCGCCAGTACGAGCAGGAAGGCTATGAGCTGAGCCACTGGTCGCCGCGCGTGTATACGCAGCTGTCGCAGACGCTGCCCTGGAAACTCAACGCCGATCTTGGATTCTACTATTGGGGCGGCGGAGCGTACAGTGTGTATGGCTACAGCAAGGGTAGTTTCGCCGACCGCCAGGGACTGTCGCTCTCGCTGCGGCGCGGTTTCCTGAAGGATGACCGTCTGAACGTGAGCGTGGGTGCGCGCAATTTCATAGGCCGCAGCCGTCGCGCCTATGAGTCGGTGACCGTGCAGGGACCCTACACAGGCCGAAATGTGAGCTACAGCGAGCCGAGCTTCGCGGTGACGCTGAGCGTGAGCTACCGCTTCGGCTCAATCAACACTCAAGTGAAGAAAACTGCCAAAACAATAGAAAATGACGACCTGATGGGTCGCAAAAGTGAGTAAACGAAAAAAATAGTTAGACGACGAGTAGGGAGGGTTCGTGCAGAATCCTCTCTATTTTTTTGTGGCGCGGAGAAAGAAATACAGGAAAAGAGCCCCGGCAAGGAAAAGGCTCACCGAGAATGAGAGTATTACGCCGTAGGTGGCCAGGCCCGCGGTGAAGCATAGGATATAAGTGGCGGGTATGCCGATGACCATATAGCTGATGAATGCGATCCAGAGCATTGGCATCACGTGCGAGGTGCCGCGGAGAGCATTGGCAAAGGTGACTTGTGTGGCGTCGCCGAGCTGGTAGAGCACGAGCGGAAATATGAGTGAGACTGCGAGCGTGAGCACGGCGGGGTCGTCGGTGAAAGCGGCCATGATGTTGCGCCCGAAGAAGATAAATGTGATGGTGGCTATGGCCATCATCATGAGCATGATGTGATATCCGGCCCATGCCATGTGCCGCATGGCGTGGTGATCGGCGCAACCGGCGGCATTGGATACTTTTACGGCTATGGCGGAGCCGATGCTGTAGTAAACGCAGAATCCGAGCATACCCATGACTATGAGTATCTGATATGCGGCGAGCGGGACGGCTCCGAGCCATCCGACCATTACGGCGGCAATGGTGAATGAGCCTGTCTCGAATGTCATCTGCAGCGAAACGGGGAGACTGGTGCGCCATAGGAGTCGTATGTCGCCGGGACGGCGGCGGGGTGAGATGAAGCCTCCGCGGTAGGCGCTGAAGCGCCGGGAGGCGAGGAATATGCCGAGTAGCACGGCGGCGCAGAGGATGCGCGAGATGAGTGTGCTGATGCCGGCGCCGGAGAGTCCGAGCTCGGGGGCGCCGAAGTGTCCGTAGATGAGTATGTAGTTGCCGATGATATTGAGTACGTTGGCCCCGAGTATGATCCACATGGGCATGCTGGTGTTGTTGATGGCATAGCTCCACTGCGCCATGACGTTGAAAATGGATATGGGGAGCAGTCCGCCGAGCACGAGCAGGTAGTAGGGCTTGAGTATGGGCATGAGGTGGACGGGCTGGCCGAGGTGCTCAATGTTGAAGTAGAGCACGGTCATGATGAGGCAAAGTGCAAGGGTGTAGATGATGTTGAGCCTCAGAGCCAGGCGGGTGATGGAGCCGATGCGCATGAAATCGCGCGCGGCAAACATGGCGCCGACCAGCGGGGTGATACCGTATGTGAAGCCGATGCTGCACAGGTTGGCCATGTTGAAGACGTTGTTGACGAAGGATGCTGATGCGAGGGCATCGGTGGAGTAGTGTCCCACCATCATGTTGTCGGCAAAGCCGGTGACGATAGTACCGAGCTGCCCGACGAGTATGGGCAGCCCGAGTACGATCAGTTCTTTGTATGCTCGTGTGAATGATGACATCTACGCGGCGATCAGTCGCGGGAGGAGCCGAAGAAACGGAGGAGGTAGAGGAAGAGGTTGATGAAGTCGAGGTAGAGTGAGAGTGCGCCGAGGGTGGCGATGCGTGCTGTCTGTCCGGGCATCATCATTGCCATCTGCTTGATCTGCTGTGTGTCCCATGCGGTGAGACCGACGAAGATGATGACTCCGGCAAAGGAGATGATCCAGCCGAGGGTGTCACTGCCGAGGAAGATGTTGACAAGGGATGCGATGATGAGGCCGATGAGTGCCATGAAGAGGATTGAGCCGAATTTGGAGAGGTCCTGGCTGGTGGTGTAGCCGTAGACGCTCATGGCTCCGAATGTGCCGGCGGTGATGAAGAATGTCTTGGCGATGGATGCTCCGGTGTAGACGAGGAATATGGGGGCAAGCATCAGACCGTTGACTACGGCAAAGAGGTAGAAGAGCAGTGTGGCGGTGCCGGAGCTGAGCTTGTTGATGGCGCCGGTGATGCCGAATACCATGCCTACTTCTACGATCATGAGTACCCACATGGCCCAGCGGTTGGAGAACATGAACTGTAGGTATCCGGTGGATCCTGCGCAGAACATGGATACGAATGCTGTGACGAGGAGGGCAAGCGTCATCTTGATGTAGACGCGTTTCATGGCTGATGAAACGGTGGACTGGACGGCCTGCGGCTGTCGCTGGTAGCCGTTATAGCTGTTGTAATTGTTGTTGTAGTTGTCCATTTTGTATGAGGTTTTGAGGTTGTGTTTTGAGAGATTACATGCGTTCGGGGACACTGATGCCGAGGAGGCTCATGGCAGTGGCGACGACGCGTGATGTGACTTCGGTGAGCTCAAGGCGGAGTGAGAGTACGGCGGGGTCGGCTTCCTTGAGGATGGGGCAGTCGTGGTAGAACTGGTTGTATTCCTTGACGAGGTCGTAGGTGTAGTTGGCGATGAGAGCTGGTGAGAAGGTGCGTCCGGCTTCGCGCACGGTGGCGGGGAAGTCGGCGAGGCGCTGCACGAGGGCAATCTCGCGGTCGTTGGGCACGACGGCTGAGTAGTCGGTGATGGTGTGTCCGTCGGCCTGAGCGCGGC
This sequence comes from uncultured Bacteroidales bacterium, assembly GCA_947646295.1. GTDB lineage: Bacteria > Bacteroidota > Bacteroidia > Bacteroidales > Muribaculaceae > CAG-873. The sequence continues at coordinate 7,435 of CANSGE010000032.1, read as the reverse complement.
GGAGCACGGAGCGCATGCGGGCGTAGGTGTATTGGATGAAGGGGCCGGTGTTGCCGTTGAAGTCGATTGATTCGGCGGGGTTGAACATCATGTTCTTGCGAGGGTCGACTTTGAGGAGGAAGTATTTGAGCGCGCCGAGTCCGACGATTTCGGCAACCTGGTCTTTTTCTTGGTCGGAAAGGCCTTGTATCTTGCCCATTTCGTCGCTTACGCGGCGAGCGTCGGCTACCATTGATGCCATGAGGTCGTCGGCATCGACTACGGTGCCTTCGCGGCTCTTCATTTTGCCGGATGGGAGCTCAACCATGCCGTAGGAGAAGTGCACGAGGTCTTTGCCCCACTTGAAGCCGAGGCGGTCGAGCAGCAGGGAGAGTACCTGGAAGTGATAGTTCTGCTCGTTGCCGACGACGTATATCATGCGGTCGATGGGGAAGTCATCGAAACGCATCTTGGCTGTGCCGATGTCCTGGGTCATGTAGACGGAGGTGCCGTCGGCGCGGAGGAGGAGCTTGTGGTCGAGTCCTTCGGCGGTGAGGTCGGCCCATACGGAGCCGTCGTCCTTGCGGTACATGTGTCCGTTACGCAGGCCTTCGAGGACTTTTTCCTTGCCCTGGAGGTATGTCTGTGATTCGTAGTATATTTTGTCGAAGTCGACACCCATACGGCGGTATGTCTCGTCGAATCCGGCGTATACCCAAGAGTTCATTTTTTCCCAGAGAGCTCGTACTTCGGGGTCGCCTTGCTCCCATCGGCGGAGCATCTCGCGAGCTTCCTCCATGAGGGGTGATTTTGCGGCGGCTTCCTCTTCGGAGCAGTTTTCAGCGGCCATGATTTCCTTGAGCTCGGCTTTGTAGTGCTTGTCGAAGTTGACGTAGCAGTCGCCGATGAGGTGGTCGCCCTTGACGCCTGCTGACTCGGGAGTGGCACCGTTGGCCCATTTCTGCCATGCGAGCATCGATTTGCAGATGTGTATGCCGCGGTCGTTGACGATGTTTGTCTTTACGACGCGGTTGCCGCAAGCTTTGAGAATTTCGGCGAGAGAGTATCCGAGGAGGTTGTTGCGTACGTGTCCGAGGTGAAGGGGCTTGTTGGTGTTGGGCGATGAGTATTCGACCATCACCAGCGGGCTGTCGGGGGTGGGGTCGGTGATGCCATAGCGGGGTGTGGCGGCAATGGATTGGAGGACGCCGTTCCAGAAGCGCGGTGCGATGACGATATTGAGGAATCCCTTGACGACGTTGAATCGCTCGACGGCAGGCTCATTCTGGGCGAGCCATTGACCGATTTCGGCGGCCACGGCCTCGGGTGCTTTGCGAGCTGCTTTTACCCAGGGGAAGACCACGATTGTGAGGTTGCCCTCGAATTCTTTTCGGGTTGCCTGGGGGATGATAGATTCGGGCGCTGAGTCGACGCCGTAGAGCTCTTTGACGGCTCTTGCTACTGCATTGGATATGATGTTGTCGATTGACATATATAGGGAATTAGAAAATATTTGTTTTAAATTGCAAAGATAGTGAATATATTTGTATATTTGCGTGATAAAGTGAAATGTTAACCGTTTTTAGGATGTCAAAGTTCAGTGAATTAAGAGTCTTGCTCGAAAAGGAGCTGGGCTATCTGCCCGGGGGAGGAGCAATCGATGCATTGCTCTCTCGCGGTGTCGTGAAGAGGTATTCGCGGGGAGATGCGGTGATAGCCGAGGGGACGACTTGCTCCGATATCTTCATAATCTGCAGCGGTATCACGCGCTTTGTGGATATGAACGGTGACCGTGAGCGGACGTTTGCGTTCGCGCTGTCGGGTACGATTTTTGCGTCGAAGTATTCGTTTGTGATGGATATGCCGTCGTATTACCGTGTGGAGGCTTGCTGTGATACGGAGCTGCTGTGCATCCGCAAGGCGGACTTCTGGGAGGTGATGGGTGAGCATCATGAGCTGGCGCTGTGGATGCTGCACTATGCCTACGGGGAATTGTTCTTTCAGGAGCATAAGAATGCGATGGTGCACAACGGGAGCGCCTCGGAGCGTTACCGGCGCATGCTGGGCGACCGCACTGAGATAGTGGAGAAGGTGCCGCAGAAGATCATCGCGTCTTATCTGGGTGTGACGCCTGAGTATCTGAGCAAGCTGAAGAGGGAATTTCTCAAGGGGGAGTGATCAGGTGACTTCGTAAAGGTCGGAGACGGTGTAGCGGGGTAGAGCGGTGACAAATACGCTGCCTTGTGTGATTTCGGCCGATGATGGCGCGATGGTGATGTCGTGCGCGCGCAGTGTGTCACATACGCAGTCGAGTGCGGTGGAGGGGGTATTGTTGTCGTGGCTGAGGTGACAGAGGAATATTTTGGAGAGGTGAGGGGTGTGTATCTGTGCGAGGTAGCGTGCGGTGACGGCGTTGTCCATGTGTCCGCGCTCGGAACGGATGCGGCGTTTGAGGTATTCGGGATAGCGACCTATGTCGAGCATGTGTGAGTCGTAGTTGGCCTCGATCATCAGGGCGTGTGCGCGGCGTATGTAGAAATCAGCTCGGTCGGTGATCATGCCCATGTCGGTGGCGATGACGATTGTGGCGTGGCCGAGGGTGATGTGGAAGCCGACGTTGTCAGTGCCGTCGTGGCTGGTCTCGAATGGTGTGACTACCATGGGGCCGAAGTGGTATTCGTGTTCTTTGAATATCGGTGAGTGGTATTCCTTGATGCGCCGGGAGATGTTGTGGCGCCGGAGGAGTCCCTCGAGGGTGCGTGGTGTGGTGAAGAGGCGCATGTTGTGGTTGCGCCGGAGCAGTGCGTATGCGAAGCGGACGTGATCGGCGTGGTCGTGGGTGAGGAGTATGCCGTGTATTGTGGATATGTCGATGCCGTGGCGGAGGAGCTGCTCGGTGACGTAGTTGTTGTCGCAACCGGCGTCGATGAGTATTCCGCAGTCGTCGCATCCCACGTAGGAGCAGTTGCCGGAGCTGCCGGAGCCGAATGATAGAAAGCGCAATGCCGGAGGCCGATGTGTGAAATCGTCGGCGACGTGCATGGCTTCGAGATCTGACTGTGGTATGTTGGCGCTGTCGTTGTGGTCGAAAAGCTCGAAAGACTCTTCGGCGTGAGCGTCGCTGAAAAGGCTCGGGAGGTCTTCGATTGGCCGGGTTGACCGGCGTGGATAGCGCTTGGTCATCAGTTGCAGATTAGAAAGATGGTTGGGATTTTAGAGTAGTCGTAGGAGGCTTTGGTCCAGTCGCGCATGGGGCGTGTGATGATGCTCTGGCGCGGGCCGGTGATATCTGAGGCTACGCAAAGGCGGAGCTGTGCGGGCATCGTGCGGCTGAGCTCGTCGATGAGTTTATTGTTGCGGTATGGAGTCTCGATGAAAATCTGAGTGTGTCCGTCGCGTGCGTGGTGCTCGATGTCGCGTAGGGCTGAGGCGCGGGCTTTGGCGTCGATGGGGAGGTAGCCGCGGAATGTGAATGTCTGGCCGTTGAACCCGGAGGCCATGAGAGATAGCAGAATGCTTGATGGGCCGACGAGGGGAACGACGGGGAGGCCGCGGCGCTGAGCGATGGCAACGAGGTCGGCACCGGGATCGGCCACGGCGGGGCAGCCGGCTTCGCTGATGATGCCTATCGGGTGGCCTTCGATGAGTGGATTGAGCAAGTCGGCGACGTCCTCGGGGCGTGTGTGCTCGTTGAGCTCGCGCAGATCGAGGTTGTCGATGATGATGTCTTTTGAAGCCGCGCGCAGGAAGCGTCTTGCCGAGCGGATATTCTCGACTACGAAGTGGCGTACTCCTTTGAGTAATTCGATATTGGCTGCGGGGAGTACGTCGGCCGGTGGAGTGTCGGCCAAAGGGACAGGAAAGAGGTAGAGGGCAGGTTTGATTTCAATCTCCGGCATAGGTATCAGACGCATTTGCACATAATGCGACAAATTTAGCAAAAAATGCGGAAATGAAGAAATTTTTTGTGTGAAAAGAGCTTTATGATGCGCATCCGGAGATATCGACCATAAAACTATAAGTATTATTGTTTAGCGTATATTTTTCCGTAGGGTTATTTTACGGATCGGATCTGCATGATGCGGGGCTCGAAGTCTTCGTTGGGCACGGTGGAGCGTTTTTTGGCTTTTGTCTTGTATGTGTTGAGGGTGTTTACGGAGTAGTTGAGGAATCGTGCGATGTTGGCGCAGTCGTTGACTCCGAGGCGAATGAGTGCGAATATGCGCATCTCCGGGGTGAGGATGCCGTCGGCGGCTTCGGTGGGTGCTTGCTCGTCGGCAGGGAAGAGCTCTTGATATTGCTCGATGAATGTGGGGAACAGTGTGAGGAAGATGCGGTCGAATTCCTTGAGCATTTTTTCTTTTTCGCGCTTGATGTCGGAGAGGCGCAGCATGCTCTTGAGGTCGTCGGTCTGTCCGACGGTGATCTTGCGGCTCACGAGTTTGTAGATTTCCTCAAGTTTCTCGATGTATTCGGAATTGAGGTAGAAACCGTATCCGATGTATTCGTCCTTGATGCGCACGCTCTCGCGGAGCTGCGAGTTGAGACTGAGGAGCTTTGTATTTGCTTCGGATATTTCCTGGTTCTGGCGAGTGATGGTGGTCTGTGATGTGCGCAGGCGCACGTTCTGGCGTCGGATATAGAAGAACATTATGCCGACGATGATGACGAAGGCGAGTGTGACGGCGAGGAAAATCCAGAGCAGGTGGCGCTCCTGATTGACGGCTCCGTATCGTGAGGCCTCGATGAGCGAGAGGGCGCGGCCGATCTCGGCTTTGCGCTGCGGGGCGTTGTAGTTTTCGGCGTCTTCGAGAGCTGCGTGTATGTATCGTGCGGCACGGTCGACATCGCCGCGGGTATATAATTCGTATGCGAGGAAGTGCTTTGATGTGGTCTCGCGAGTGGCTGCCTGTACGTCCATGATTGCAGACTGGGCTTTCATGGCGAGCCCGCGGTCGGCCTGGTTGTCGGATATATAGAGGTCGCCGAGCATTGAGTAGAGCATGGCCTTGATGGCCGGGAGGACGTCGTCGCGATTGAGTATGGCGGTGAATGTGGCGATGCGTTCCTGGCGGTTCTGGCTGTATCCGTATAGGAAGTTGGATGCGAATTGAGCTGCATATGATCCGGGGGCGGCGTATGCGAGCACGGTGTCGCTGTAAGCGTGTGAGAGCCGGGCGTAGCGGTCTTCGAATTTTTCGCTGGTGAAGTTGCTGAGGTCGGAGTAGAGGCGTACTGCCTGTACGTAGAATTCGGCTTTGAGGGAGTCGCTGACGCCGTTGAGGTCGGTGCGTTCGAGGGCTTCGACGGCGTTGGTGAAGTCGCCGCGCGAGAGGTATGTGAAAAGGTCGTCGTACTGAGCCATGGCCAGGTGCTCGGGCTCGCCTGATATGCGTGCCATCTCGATCTCGCGGTTGGCATATACGCGGGCGGAGTCGTTCTGGAAGCTGCGGTATGCGTTGTAGAGTTTGTGGGTGATATCGAATTTGGCCTTGAGGTCAGATTTGTCGACGGAGGCAGCGACCCTTTTGAGACTGTCGATCATGTGCTCGTGGGCCATGTAATATGTGTCGCGCCGCTCCATGACGTGGTCAAGCTCCCGGAGTTTGTCGTCGAGAGTGAAGTCTGTCTGAGCCAGAGCACCGAAACATATATAGATCAAAAAGAGGATAGATAACAGTGGTCTCATAGTATAAATTTGGGTCGCTAAATTACAAAATTTTCTTATTTTACTAAAATTTTGTGAGCTTTTCCGTCGGTTTTCACTATGTGCAGTCCGGGGGTGGAGGGGGAGCAGGGACGGCCGAGTATGTCGCAGCAGGTTTCAGATGCGGAGGATGCGTCGGGTGTGAGGTCGGTGATGCCATCGACGTCCACAAAGTCGAATCCGGCGGGGATGTCGGACATGAATGGCTCGGTGACCTTTTCGGCGTGTATGCGGGCGTATGTGCCGTAGCCTTTGACTGCGGGCGCGATGTTGACTCCGTAGGCATATCCGTCGACACCATATATATTAATGTCGCTCAGGGTGATATTCTCGACGCGCTTGCCCGAATTGGCTTTGATGGATATGGCGTCGAAGCGTGAGTCGTAGATGTCGACGCGGGAAATATTTACGTTGCGGAGGTCGTAGGCCCATCCGGCTCCGAGCTGTAGCGAAGCGGCGGAGTCGCCCCAGAAGCCGCCCTGTGTGCCCGGTGTGCCCTGGAGGGCGCCTGAGCGGCGGATGGTGATGTCGGAGAGTTGGAAGCAGCCGTCGGTGGAGAAGCCTGTGCCATCGAAGTCGCATACCACGCGGGCGCCTGCTTCCATGGCGTCGTATATGGCGATGTGATGGGCGCATCCGCGGCATCCGCCGAAAAATCCGAGGGATGAGGCGCGCCAATTATTTTCGGCGGTGCAATATTCGAAGGTGTTGTCGGTGGCGTAGGCTCCGGTGCTCCACGAAGCCATGTCGTCGTCGCCGTTGTTGCGGAAACTGCAATGCGACACAGTACATCCGGTGGAATTATTTGCTAAATTTATGCCGTCGGCGTAATTGTTGCGGAACCGGCATCGCTCTACGGTGAGATTGCGTGCGCCCATGATCCATCCGCCGCATTCAAAGTGCTGTACGCGCAGGTCGCGCACGCAGGAGCCTGTGCCCCAGTTGCCGTTGAGTCCTTTGCCCACCTGGTATGAGGGATTGTTGAGGTAGTAGCGTTTGTTGTTGACGGTGTTGAGCGACATGCCCTCGAGCGTGACGCCCGATGCGTTGCACATCACGCCGCGGGCGTTGTAGGTGCCGCGCTGATCGCTGGGTGTGGAGAAGTACAGCTCCGTATACCACATGCCGGCACCGATGAGGCGTGTATTGTCGCCGGGGATGGTGAGCTGGCGCGTAAGATTGTATGTGCCCGCGGGGATGTAGATGGTCTTTCCGGAATTTTGGCTGATGAATGTCGCCAGAGAGCCTTCGCCTGAGAAGGCTACCTTGTCGGTGGCTTCGATGTCGTCGAATGTCACGGGTGCGGCCACAGGCTCCAGCTCGATGAAGTCCACGACGTAGTCGAGAGTATTGTCGTCGGCTTTGCTCAGGCGCAGTGTGGCTCCGGAGGGGATATCTTCGTCGAGCAGCACAGAGACTTCGTCAAATCGCATGCGGGCAAATTTTGTATCCGCGGGTTCGTTGTCGGGGTATTTATCCTGGGAGTAGGCTATGACGGTGTATTGCCATGCCCAATATGAATCGGCCTCGATGGTGCGGAGTGTCTTGCCGTCGACGGAAAGCTCGAAATTGCCTTTCATCCCCGTGCCGTCGGGCGAGTCGGGTAGTGAGAAGCGTAGAGTGAGTCCGCGCCCGGGACGGTCGACCGTCCACTCCACGTAGTCGCCTTTGGCGCGCAGGGCGGCTGCGGTGAGATTTGATGCCTCCGCCTGGAGTGGCTGTTGCGAGTATGATGATTCGGGCAGGAGA
>CANSGE010000031.1 GCA_947646295.1 uncultured Bacteroidales bacterium | reverse complement strand
GTAATGCGGTCTGCGGTAGAGCAGCCTCCGGCAAACGCCGCTGACGGCATTGCCTCTGCCCGAAATGCTTCGCTCTGCGACAATAATGTCCTGCCGTCGCGCCTCTCTGGAGGTTTTACAATGACAATTAGAATTGCACTGACAGCTACGGATTTATCGCGATAAATACCCGAATTGTCAGATATTTTTGCTAACTTTGCATATTGACTCAGCAGCAACAGAAAATGGAGAAATCAGCAACATTCAGTATAGAAGACCTCAAAAGTTATCGTGAGGGAAAACGGCTTGAAGTCAAGTCGGCTAAGGGCGGTTTGCCCAATTCCCTGTGGGAGACATATTCCGCTTTCGCCAACAGCGATGGCGGTGTAATCGTGCTCGGCGTAAAAGAGCGCGAGGATGGCTCGTTGCTGATAGAGGGCCTTAAAGACGCCCATAAGTTGCTGAAAGACTTTTGGAATATGGTCAACAACCGTCAGAAAGTGAGTAGCAATATCCTCACGGATTCGATGGTTAAGAATGAAGAATGTGAAGGCAAGGATGTGATTGTGATTCGTGTTCCCCGTGCTGAACGCACCACCCGGCCTGTGTATGTGGGTTGTGACCCTCGCAGTGGCAGTTACCGCCGTAACGGCGAAGGCGACTATCACTGCTCGCTGGATGAGGTGTCGCTGATGATTCGTGATTCTTCGCTGGTCAGTGATGACAGCACACTGCTGACTCAGTTGGATTATTCCGTTTTCTGCCCAGATACCATCCGTGCGTATCGTAATATTTTCAACCTTACGCATCAGAATCATCTTTGGAACCAAGAAGATGATATGATGTTTATGCGCCGAATCGGAGCTATGCGTGAAGACAAGGAGACAGGAAAGTTCTGCCCAACTGGTGCGGGATTGCTGATGTTCGGCTACGAATATGAAATCACGGCTGTCTATCCAAACTATTTTCTTGACTACCAAGAAAACCGCACCAATGGCATCAATGCCCGGTGGACTGACCGCATCACTTGTCAGACCGGAGATTGGAGTGGAAACGTGTTTGACTTCCTGCTGAAGGTTATCCCCAAACTTCAGGCTGATTTGAAAGTGCCGTTTGTGCTTAAAGGCAATCTCCGTCAAGATGACACTCCGGTGCACAAGGCTGTTAGAGAAGCTATGATCAACATGGTGACAAATGCAGATTTCCATGGCCGCAGAGGTGTGGTGGTGAACAAGGATGAGGAAGGATTCAAGTTTGCCAATCCCGGCACCATGCGAGTTTCGCTCAAGGATGCCATTCAGGACAATTCATCAGATCCGCGCAACGGCACAATGTTGAAGATGCTGGCAATGGTGGAATATGGCGAACGCGCCGGAAGCGGGCTGCACCGCATCTTTCACACATGGGAGACAGTTTACCACTGCAAGCCGACCATGGAAACAACGGCCTCCGGAGGCGTTGACCGCACCGTGCTGCGTCTCAGCTTTGAGGGTCGCCAACCCGACACAGAAGCAATGCGCCGCCTATACGACGACCCCGAATCCATCACTTTTGGAGAACTTGGCACACTAGAAAGCGCACAAGAAAATGGAGTTATTGCACAAGAAAGTACCCAAGAAACCCAAAGTAAGGGAGAAAAAGCATCAGGCAGTAAGGAAGAAAGTGCCACTAGTTATCATGGTAAGGGAGAAAGTAAGGCGGAAAGTGCAACAGATCCACAAAGTAAGGGAAAAAGTAATGGAGAACGAGTCGTTTCCCTCCTTAGAAGTAATGGAGAACTTACTCTCCCTGAAGTTGCACAAATGCTAAAACTCTCTTTAGGTGGCATTGAGAAAATAGTTCGTCAACTAAAAGCCGATGGTCGTCTCGTCCGCGAAGGCTCAACCAAAGCCGGACGCTGGATAGTAAAGGATTAACTCAAATCAACATTTTATACCTTAAAGGGTATAAAATAGATTTATTTCAAATGCTTTACACCCTTTAGGGTATAACCATGACTCGATTAGCTCAATATATAAAGGCGAAGCGTAAGGAATTTGGACTTACGCAGGTAGATTTATCTCTGAAATCCGGAGTAGGTCTGCGATTTGTGCGTGAGATGGAACAAGGCAAAGAAACTCTTCGTCTTGACAAGGTCAATCAGGTGTTGCGGCTATTCGGTGCTGAACTGGGGCCTGTAAAAGAAGAAAGAGTGATTTCAGATATTGATGACGATAAATGAATAATTAGCTGTAAAATGAATACATCATATTACATAGTAAATACAGCATCTTTTCACATTCAAGATGTAAATGACGATAGTTGGTTTAGCAACCCAATCAAAAAATTTGGACCAGATAATTTTTTAATGAGTTCTTTGGTTTCATTCGGGGGGTATCATTCTAAAACATCTTGGTCATCCAAAACCAATTACTATTGCAAGTTTTTTGTATATGGCAAGCAGTCTTCCTTCTCGATTAAAGGATGGATATTCCCCTCGGAATTAAGTAACAGTACAGACTCTTCAAGTCGTGTCGGCAATATTTATAACGAATTTGCTTTTGATTGCACAACTCCTGAAGGTGTTGCCATAAGGGTTAGCGCAAAAGTTAATGTGCCATTTCTTTATGGTGTCATGCTTGTTATTAAGACTCTAATCGCCCTAAACTATAATCAAATATTGGAATATTCTTATGTAATAGACGGCAAGCGTTACATACACTTTAGTTCATATTATTTGCCGTCGAATAAGTATTTCCCCATATAAATATAGACTATGGTTGTCATCAAATGTGACCAATTAGCTATAATGTAGTTCATTTTAAGGATTCTTAAGGAGGGGACTATTGAAATAACGAAGAAAAATCACTAACTTTGTAATAGAGTTTGACGGGCTAATGGTTTCGTCGGACTTGAACCCTGCGGCGGAGGCCGGGGTAGCAAAGAAAAAGGCATTGAAAAATGATGAAGTCTTCGGGTGTGCGAGGAGTGTCCATTTCCGAGATTTTCAAAACCATCACTCTGAATATCACCCACTTAGCTACAATGGCGTAGTACTAGTGGGACCACTGGGAATCAAGTAGTCAGCTAATCGCTGACTACTTTTTTTATGTCCTGTTCGCGCCTGCAACGCACGGAAACTTGATGTCACGGACACCACCAAACTGTATCCGAAACGCCTATTTTCATCCTCTGCCGACATTCGCTCGATGGGCTGACTTTCAGACTATCCCGGGTAACAGAGATCTGTGGCTCCGCTTCCTAAGTACCGAGGGGGCGGAGACCCGACGTTTTAGGAAATCCGCGCTGTAGCTTTGAGGAGGCCGGGGTGAAGCCAAAGTTTTGCTTTACAGGCTTGTAGTGCAGAGATAATTTTTGCGACCAAAGCCGGCTCTACGAGCCTCGAAACTCATCTATGCGCCTTTGCCCCAGCCTCCGCAAAGCTACAGCCGGGGATTCTCTCAAGCGATGGGTCTCCGACCCTCCCTAAGCCAATATCCATACATCACGAGTGAACTTAGGACTCAGGCTGCCGACTCTCATTTTTATGAGGTCTGACCACCGGTCCTAGCAACTGCATCTTCCTGAACTTAAAAAAGACGTTGAACGCATCCTTGCTGTGTACAAGGAACAATACGGTCGTGAATATAATATAGATTGCGATTGCAAGTAACAGCTCCATACAGTCGGCAACAGCGGACGGTATGGAGCTAAACTTCTATTGAAAAAAGCTGGGCGAATGTAAGCTGACGTGGAATCACGAGAGCACGACTCTGTAGCGCAAGAGCATTATTTGAGTTCAAATGGTGTTGCTGCCGGCTGAGCCTACGGGCGAAGTTGGGAAAGCTCGAACGTGGCGCGAGAAAAACGCCGGATCATGGTCGCGGGGGGGACGGTGATCCGGCGTTATTTGATATATGGTGGGAGTCAGTCGTTGAACTCTCCGCATTGCCAACGGGTGTATATGGGGGTATTCATCAGATGCTCCATAAACTGGTAGATTTTGTCGGTGCGGATGCCTTCGGGGAGCTTTTCGCTGTCGATGGGGTTGCGATGCATAAGAGGCATCTCCACGGGATTTTCTAAAAAGCGCCAATCGACGTCTGTCAGGTTGTTGTCGCTGAAGTCGGCCCAAGTAATCCTTCCGGATTGGAGGCCGGGGAGGTCGAATGGTATTTTTCCTATCAGATTCTTATTGCCGTTCACTTCGAGGCGTTCCAAACAATATAGTTCGCCAATCGGGCTTAACATATCGGGGCCAAATTGTGTATCGCGGATAGTGAGTTTCTTAAGCAGCTGTAGTTTGGCCAATAGCTTGATATTGAAGCTGACATCTCCTTTCACCTCCAGGGTGCGCAGGAGAGGTATGTCGAAGAATTCATCGGGGATGGTGGCTTTACTGCCGCCGTTCATTGTGATGTAAAAATATTCGAGGTGTGTCAGGTCGGCTATGCGCCAGGGTATCTGCACATCATGGTCACGATTTATCACGAGGGATATGACTTTGTAGCGGCCTGATACCTCATCTTTCACAAATCGGACGCTCTGCCAGGTGTCGGGAAGAATTTCGTCGGACTCGCACCAACGATATGAATCCTCCAAATGCAGAGCTCCACGTAATACACGAAGAATCTCATAGTCGGAAGAGCATATGCGCGGGGCGGGGGGCTCGGGCGCCATGGTGTCGTAGGAGTGGATGGGGTAGTCGTTGCAGGCGGTGAGCGCGAGGAGACATAGCATCAGGATGGGAATGATTTTCTTCATAAGGTTGGATTTTAGTGGTCTGATTCGGTGTTGTTTCTGCCGCAAATATAATTTGATTTCTAGCAAAATGCAAATATTATTTGTTAAAAAGTTACGGGAGTTGTTGAAAATGGATGACGCCGCCTTGTAATCGGCGCCATCCATGGTCACAACAATTTATAAGAGAACGTCATTGTCCGTAAACCCATCCTGAGTAGTTGTGAATAATGCCGGAGCAGGCCCCCAGGAATGGCATGATGAGGGCGAGCATGAGTAATTTGTAATGTTTCATGATGAAAGAGAAAAGGTTGGTTTAAAGGAAAAATTGGCCTTCGAAAGTTTGATCGTCAATGGTGATGAACAGGGTGTAGTAGCCGGATTCAAGGTAAGCTATGTCAATAGTCATAGCCGGATTCAGTGCGTCCGCCTCGGTGAGCACTATAGCACCGGTTTCATCGGCAATCTCTACAATTGCCATAGTAGGATTGTGAGAGGCAATCCTGAGAATAGGACTTTCAATTGTACACTGAAGGTTGAGGCCTGTGGGAGCATGAGGCTTGTGATTATTGCCATCAGAAGGGATATCCGTCTTGAGCGGAGTTAAGGGTACATCACCTGCGAACACTGACATCGAAGCGACGCCCGTAAGCCAAAGAATTACTGTTAAAATTGTTCTCTTCATTGAGTAATATTTAGTATTAAACGTTGATGCAAAGGTACATGAATCGCGCTGGTAAAACCAAATAATCACTCTAAACAAGGGCCTAAGGCAGGGTTTATAAATTATTATTAATCAAGATTTTAAAAGTATGAGCGTTTTATATTTCTAAACGGAACAAAAATATAGAGAAACCTCCCGGAAGATCCCCCCAATAACCGTCAGAATAATCGTAAAAAGAATTGCCTATACGTAAAATCACTTTCGTCAATCATTCTTTTAATGCGGTTTTTCAAAGAATAAATTGTTGTGTTTTTCACACTACATAAGAAAGATATTTCAGGCGTAGACATTCCAGCGAAAACCATATCGCTATCTTATATTGTAATCGAGAAAGATTTGGGAAAGCATCTTCAAAATATCTTATTAAACCATTATATTTAATGTTGAGATTATTTCTTATCAATTCGAATACTTCATCCGATTGAAGAATTCCGACTAAAGCCTCAATTTGTTTTTTAGAGTATTCAGTATTTGAAACTCCAATGTACATTTTTGAGCTATTCTGAAATAGTTTATTAAATAATGATAGATTATCTTTACCAATATTGGCATAAGATGTGGAACTCTCAAATTTCTCCTTTCGAAATTCCAAAATTTCACTTTCAAGTAAAGATATTTTATTTTTCAGATTCTCAACAGACAAATATTTAATCACATATTGCTTTTTCAAGATATTAATTCGGGAAACTATGACGATAGTCAATAATATAAGAGCTACAATAATCAGTATGTATATCATTTGCTGAGATCTATGCTCTTTAGCTTCCAAAAGCAATCTATTATCAAGAGTCGTTCGAATTATCTGATTTGTAGGAGCAAATAGAATTTTCTCATATTCACTGAACATGCGGTGTGAAAAATCGTTTTGACTGCTGTATTTTAAAAACAGATCATTTGATGAATAGTCATGTAGATAATTCGTATAGTTTAAAATTTCGGAATTATCTTGTGGACAATTTTCAAGTGCAAAATCCCGAAACTTATCACCTCTCTCCCGGTCGCTTGCAAGGTAGCATATATTACTTAATAATGCCATCTCTTTCCAATCCATTATAGAATTGTACTTTTCCACCTTATCAATATACTCTTGCGCTAACGAGGGTTGCGATATCTGAATATATATATTGGCCTTATTAAGCAGAATATACATAGATAAGTACTTACAGTTTGAACTTATTGAGTCATGAATGGAATTTAAAATATCCAATGCCTCATATTGTTTGCCAAGTTTCGCAATATGATTTGCAAGACTGACCTTTTCCCATGCAGCATGCCGATTCAAACCTGCTTTTTGAAAATTCACTATGGCTTTTCGGGTAAATAGACTTGCATCTGCCAATTGCATTAATTTGCCATATATTTCTCCGATTTCTCTTTGAATGCGAGCGAGGTAGAGATAGTCGTCATGCGTGGCGGCCAAGCGTTCGGCATCAGCAAGTGTGATGAGCGCCCGGGCAAGCGAATCGCGATGCTCCAATGCTATGGCGGAGTAAAACATGCTTTGATATTCAAGGCTGTCGGCGCGGCCGGCATAGTATTTGGCTGCGAGGTGGATTGTGGAGTCGTCAATGAGAGTGCCGGTGGCCATCATCGATGCTTTTGCGAGCAGGAGGGCCCGGTGGGCCTTGTGGTGCGGGGAGAGGGCGGTGTCGGGCAGGGAGGTGAGGAGTGCGATGGCGGAGTCGGGCTGCGTGGTGGCGAGGGAGTCGGCGCGGGCTATGATGCGGGAGGCGTGGCCGTCGCCTGTGCAGCTGCCGAGTGTGATTGTGAGTGTGAAGATAGCGGCATCAAAGGTACAATCTTTTTTTGATATTACGAAATAAGAGGTTGCCACGCGCGAGCGCATGGCAACCTCTTAGGTGTGGGGGGAGAGGATGGTGGGGATTATTTGCTGAGCTGAAGGTTTTCGCCGTGGCGCACGGGCTTGGGCTCGTGTGAGGTGTCGTCGGCAAGGCCGCGGTGGCGGAGGAGCGCGTCGACTGAGGGCTCGTGGCCACGGAATTTGACGAAGAGTGTCATGGGGTCTTCTGATCCGCCTGCTTCAAGGACGTTTTTGCGGAATGATGCTGCGGTGGCGGGGTCGAATATGCCTTTTTCTTTGAAGAGCTCGAAGCCGTCGGTGTCGAGTACTTCGGCCCAGAGGTAGGTGTAGTAGCCTGATGCGTAGCCGTCGCTGCCGAAGATGTGCTTGAAGTATGGGGAGCGGTAGCGGAATGTGAGCTGTGAGGGCATGCCGAGGTCGCTTGCGACCTGTGCCTCGAATGCCTCGACGTCGACTTCGCCGTCGGGGTTGAGCTTGCCGTACTGGAGGTCGAGGAGTGCGGCGCCGCAGAGTTCGGCTGTCATGAAGCCTTGGTTGTGTTTTGAGGCAGCGATGAGTTTGTCGATGAGTTCGTCAGGGATGGTGTCGCCGGTGCGGTAATCGTGGGCGTAGGTGCGGAGAAGCTCAGGCTCGAGCGCCCAGTGTTCGTGGATCTGGGAGGGGAGCTCCACGAAGTCGCGGTCGACGTTGGTGCCTGCCTGACTCTTGATGCGTGCGCGTGTGAGCATGCCGTGGAGGCCGTGGCCGAATTCATGGAACATTGTCTGAACTTCGTCGATGGTGAGGAGTGAGGGTCCGTCGGCGGTGGGGCGTGTGAAGTTGCCTACGTTGTATATTACGGGGCGCGATGATGTGCCGTCGGGGAGTGTCCATGTGCCTTTGAATTCGCTCATCCATGCGCCCTGGCGTTTTGAGGAGCGGGTGAAGTAGTCGGTCATGAATACTGCGATGTGCTCGCCGGTGGTGGCGTCGGTGACGTCGTAGACGGTGACTTCGTCGAAGTATTTGGGTGCGTCGGGCATTTCGGTAAATTTGACGTTGTAGAGGCGCTCGGCCATCTTGAAGATGCCGTTGCGCACGGAGTCGACGGCGAAGTAGGGACGTACGTCGTTTTCGTCGAGGTCGTATTTATCGGCGCGGACTTTTTCGGCGTAATAATAGTAGTCGTATGGCTGGATTGTGATGGCGTCGCCGCGGCGGTCGGCGAGTGCCTGCATCTCGGCTACTTCCTCAGCTACGCGCTTGACGGCGGGGCGCCAGATCTGCATGAGGAGGTTTTCGGCGTTGTCGACGGTCTTGGCCATCACATTGTCGGTCATGTATGATCCGAAGTCCTTGTATCCGAGCAGGTGTGCTTTTTTGGCGCGTGCCTGGAGGATCTTGCTGATGACGGGGAGGTTGTTGTAGGGGTCTTTGGTGGCGAGTGTGGTGTAGCCTTCGTACATGCGGCGGCGGAGGTCGCGGCTATCGGCGTTCTGCAGCACGGGGAGACGGCTCGGGGCGTGGAGTGTGAATACCCATTTGCCCTGGCCGAGGCCACGTGAGGCGGCTTCTTCGGCTGCTACGGCAATGACGTTGGCAGGGAGGCCGGAGAGCTGTGCGGGGGCGTCGACGACGATGCTGAAGTCGTTGGTGGCGTTGAGGAGGTTTTTGTTGAAGAGGAGGTAGAGGTTTGTGAGCTCGGTATTGAGTGCCATGAGCTCTTGTTTCTGAGCGTCGTCGAGGAGAGCGCCGCTGCGTGCGAAGTTTTTGTAATATGTCTCTACGGCGCGCTTCTGGTCGGGAGCGAGGCCGAGTTCGTCGCGATGGTCGTAGAGGTATTTGAATCGGGCGAAGAGCTGTGGATTCATCAGCAATTCGTCTTGAGCCTGGGAGTATGTGGGGTAGTATTCTTCGGCGATGGCTACCATCTCGGGGGTGGAGTTGGTCTCTTCGAGTGCCATGAATACGAGAGTGGCGCGTTCAAGCACAGAGCCTGCGCGTTCGAAAGCGGTGACGGTGTTGTCGAATGTCGGAGTCTCGGGGTTGTTGATGATGGCCTCGACTTCGGCTTTCTGACGTGCGATACCTTCCTTGAGAGCGGGGAGATAGTCGTCGTATTGGATCTTGTCGAATGGCGGGACCTGGTACACTGTGGTGTAGTCCTGCAGGAAAGGGTTTTGCCGCATAGTCTGAGCTTGTGAGGGTGCGGCGCACATCATGGCCGCGGCCGCAAGAGTTAGAAGTTTATATTTCATTTTAAACGAGAAATTTTGTGCAGCGCAAATATACGCATAAATTCTGGAATATGCACCAATTCTTCAATCGGGAATGGTGATGGTGCCGTCGAGGAAGACGGTGGAGTGTGTCTCGCAGGTGAAGGGACGTATGATGGGCCGGCCGTCTTTGATCTCGACGAAAGACAAGCCGTATTCCCTACCCTTGTATATTACTCGACGGGCAACGAAGCGCTCAGGCAATTGTGTCTTGGGGTGCATCTTTGTGTGGGGGTGATACGCGTCGCTGCTGGTAGGGGCGTGAGTAGGTGTCGCGGTTGAGGCGGCGGCGTGTGAGGGTGAGGCTGTCGACGAGCACGGGGCGGTGTGCGTCGGGCTGGAGGTGGAGCCAGCCGCCAATGTGGGTGAGGCGGAGTGTGGTATCGGTCTGGAATGTGATCTCGCGGCGCATCACTTCGGAGGATGAGAGATTGGCATGCATGGTCTCGACGGTGCCGTCGTCGTATTCGGCGGTGAGTGTCCAGTCGGCGTTCTGGGGGAGGGTGATGAATTTGAATCGCCAGGTGTAGGTGTCGCCGAGCTCGCTATTCTGGTCGGCGGGCAGGCTGAAGGCTATGTATTGTGATGGTGAGCGTCGTGTGATGGCGTAGGAGAGGGGGAGCGACCATACGTCGACGGAGTCGCCGGAGACTGACATGGCGGCTTCGGATGATGCGAGGGCTGCGAGGGAGCGCTGGCGCTCTTCGAGTATCTCGATGGAGCGCTCGGTGACTTCCTGATAGCGGCCGATATTGTGTCCGTACCATACGAGGGAGGTGTCGAAGGCGGCTGCGGTGGTGGCGTGACGGCGGAAAACGGCTTCGCGGAGGATGTATTTGCCGGAGTCGGCGCGGTAGGTGGCGGGGTGCAGCTTGACGACGGCGTCGGCCATGCGGAGGTCGGCCATGAGGTCGGCCATTTCGTCGGGGGCGATGACATGGTCGGGCACGCGGTTGCAGGCGCCGAAGGTGAGTGCGGCGGCAACGAGGGGTATTATGCCGATGGTCTTACGCATCGTTGCGGGGTGAGTCTTTTTTGTCGCCCATGGGCAGGTAACGTGAGTATACGAATATGAGCAAAGCCATGCCTACGGTGATGGCTGAATCGGCGATATTGAATACGGGGTCGAAGAATGAGAATGTGGATCCGCCGATCCATGGCATCCACTGTGGCCACTGGAAGGAGAAGAGCGGGAAATAGAGCATGTCGACTACGAGGCCGCGGAATATTGTGGAGTAGCCGTCGCCCCAGGGGACGAATTGTGCCACGAAGGGTGGCATGGGGTTGTCGAATATGAGTCCGTAGAAGATGCAGTCGATGATGTTGCCGAAGGCTCCGGCTGCCACGAGGGCGAGTGTCACGATGTAGCCGACGGGGTAGCGGGGACGACGGCAAAGGCGGCAGATGTACCAGATGAGGATGGCGACGACGGCGATGCGGAAGAGGCTGAGGAATAGTTTGCTGCCGAGCTCCATACCGAATGCCATGCCGTTGTTCTGCACGAAGCGTAATTCGAAGAATGGAAGTATTTGGACGCTTTCGCCGAGATAAAAGTGGGTCTTGACCCAGATTTTGACAATCTGGTCGATGATTATGACGGCGAGGGCTGCCACGATGGCCCAAAAGGCTTTTTTCTGTGTATCGGACTTTGTATTCATAGAAAGTATGGCCGCGGCATGTGCCGCGACCATAAATGGTGGTGGGTTGACGATTACTTTTTCTGTTCCTTACCCTCGATGGAGAGTGTGGCATGTGGCACGACACGGAGGCGTTCCTTGGGGATAAGCTTACCGGTGGCGCGGCAGATGCCGTAGGTCTTGTTTTCGATGCGCACGAGGGCTGCCCGGAGGTGATTGATGAACACCCGCTGGCGTTCGGCGAGACGTGCTGTCTCTTCGCGGCCGAGAGTGTAGGCACCTTCTTCGAGCACCTTGAATGTGGGGGAGGTGTCGGCGGTGTCATTGCCTTGCGAATTTTTCAACGATTGGGTAAGGTTGTCAAACTCGCGCTGCGCTTTTTCGAGTTTCTCGAGGATCAACGCTTTGAATTCCTCGAGTTCCTCGTCGGAGTAGCGTGTTTTTTCTGACATAGGATAAGAGGTTATTAATTAAGGGTTACGTTCACTTTGACGATAAAGCCGTCGATATCGAGTGTCTCGACTGTATCGGCTGCTCCTGCGCCGTCGGTGGTGATTGCGTCGGCGAGGACTTGTCCGGCGATATAGGGGCCGAATTCGGCGAGTACTTTGAGGAGCTCGTCGGATGGTGTGAATGCGAGCTTGATACGGTCGGTGATGTCGTAATCGCGGTCTTTACGTATATTTTGGATACGGTTGATGATATCGCGTGCGAGGCCTTCGCGGCGGAGCTCATCGGTGACGGTGACGTCGAGCGCGATGGTGAGGTTTCCGTCGTTGGCCACTAGCCATCCGGGGATGTCTTCGGATATGACTTCGACGTCGGCGAGATCGATGCGCACGGGGGCGCCGTCGAGCTGGAGGTCGATGAAGCCATTGCGCTCGAGGCCGGCGATCTGATGCTGGTCGAGAGCGGTGATGGCGGCTGCGGCGGCTTTCATCTGCTTGCCGAGTTTCTTGCCGAGTGTCTTGAAGTCGGGCTTGACACGCTTGACGAGTGCTCCTTCGTCGGCATTTACAATCTTGGCTGCCTTGACGTTGGATTCGGTAAGGAGTATGTCGGAGATCGATTCGATGCAGGCACGCATTTCGGCGTCGGCAACGGGTATCATGAGCTCGGCCAGTGGCTGACGCACCTTGATGTTGACCTTGCGACGGAGCGAGAGTACCATGGATGTGAGGCGCTGTGCGACGTCCATCTTCTTTTCGAGTGTCTTGTCGATAAGCGCTTCATCGCAGACGGGGAAGAGTGCGAGATGCACGGAGAGGTCGCCGTCGGGCTTGCCGTCGACGTATGTAAGGTCGCGGAAGAGGCGGTCGGTGTAGAATGGTGCGATGGGGGCAATGAGCTTGGCGAGTGTGAGCAGGCAGGTGTAGAGTGTCTGATATGCCGCGAGTTTGTCGGAGGTGAGGCCTCCGCCCCAGAAACGTTTACGGTTGAGGCGCACGTACCAGTTGGAGAGGTCGTTGATGACGAAATCGTTGATGGCGCGGGCGGCCTTTGTGGGCTCGTAGTCGGCGAGTGATTCGTCGACGGTCTTTATGAGCGAATTGAGGAGTGAGAGTATCCAGCGGTCGATTTCGGGACGCTGTGCCACTGGCACCTGGTCTTCTCTGCCGGTGAAGCCGTCGACGTTGGCGTATTGTGCAAAGAATTTATAGGTATTGAAGAGTGTGGCGAATAGCTTGCGGCCTACTTCGGTGACGCCTTTGGGGTCGTATTTGAGGTCATCCCAGGGCGATGAATTGGCCACCATATACCAGCGGAGCGGATCAGAGCCGAATTCGTCGATGGCCTGGAAGGGGTTGACGGCGTTGCCGAGACGCTTTGACATCTTGTTGCCGTCCTTGTCGAGCACGAGGCCGTTTGACACGACGGCTTTGTAGGAGACGCGGTCGAAGATCATGCCGGCGATGGCATGGAGCGTGAAGAACCAGCCACGTGTCTGATCGACGCCTTCGGCGATGAAATCGGCGGGGTACATGTCGCCGTTCTCAAGGGCGTCCTTATTTTCAAAAGGATAGTGTATCTGGGCGTAAGGCATCGAGCCGGAGTCAAACCAGACGTCGATGAGGTCGAGCTCACGGCGCATTGGCTTGCCGGAGGGTGAGAGCAGGATGATGTCGTCGACGTAGGGACGGTGGAGGTCGATTTTCTTGTAATTGTCGGCGGAGTAATCACCGGGCACGAAGCCTTTGTCGCGCAGAGGGTTGGATTTCATCAGTCCGGCTGCGACGGCCTTGTTGATTTCGGCATCGAGCATCTCCACGGAGTCGACTATGAGTTCCTCAGATGCGTCTTCGGTGCGCCAGATGGGCAGAGGGGTGCCCCAGTAGCGTGAGCGGGAGAGATTCCAGTCCTGGAGGTTTTCGAGCCATTTGCCGAAGCGTCCCGAGCCTGTGGCGGCAGGTTTCCAGTTGATGGTCTTGTTGAGCTCGATCAGACGGTCGCGTGCAGCTGTGGTCTTGATAAACCAGCTGTCGAGCGGGTAGTAAAGCACGGGCTTGTCAGTGCGCCAGCAGTGGGGATAGCTGTGTGTGTGCTTTTCGGAAGCGAAAAGTTTGTCGTTTTCCTTGAGCCAGATGCAGATTTCGACATCAAGATTCATGTCGGCATCGGTCTTTGTGGCGTCGTAGGCGTTCTTTACGTATTTGCCCTGCCATGGTGTGTAGGCTTCGACGTCGACACGTTCGTCCACAAATTTGGGGTCGAGCTCGTCGATCATGTAGAAACGTCCCTTGAGGTCGACCATCGGACAGATTTTTCCGGCTTTGTTGATAAGCTCCATGGGGGGTACGCCGCTCTGCTGCGACACACGGAGGTCATCGGCGCCGAAAGTGCCCGCGATGTGCACGATGCCTGTACCATCTTCGGTGGTGACGTAGTCGCCGGGTATCACACGGAAAGCTCCTTCGCCGGGATTCATCCAGGGGATGAGCTGGCGGTAGTGCAGCCCGACGAGGTCTTTGCCGGTGCAGCGTGCCACGACTTGCCAGGGCACGATCTTGTCGCCGGGTTTGTATGCGTCGAGGTCGCCGTCGCAGCCTTTGGCTCCGAGTACTGACTGGAGGAGGGCCTCAGCGAGCACTACTGTGATGGGCTTGCCGGAATATTTGTTGAATGTGCGCACGATGCAATAGTCGATGGATGGGCCTACGCACAGTGCGGTGTTTGATGGGAGTGTCCAGGGGGTTGTGGTCCATGCGAGGAAGTAGGGAGTGCCCCACCCTGACATTTCCGCAGTGGGATCGGTCACCTCAAACTGTGCCACGCAGGTAGTGTCCTTGACGTCGCGGTAGCATCCGGGCTGATTGAGCTCGTGGGAGCTGAGTCCGGTGCCTGCGGCAGGCGAATAGGGCTGGATGGTGTATCCCTTGTAGAGGTAGCCTTTCTTATAGAGCTGGGCGAGCAGCCACCATACGGATTCGATATAGCGGTTGTCGTAGGTGATATATGGGTCTTTGATATCCACCCAATACCCCATGGAGTCGGTGAGCGTCTCCCACTCGCGGGTGTATTTCATGACCTCGCGGCGGCAAGCGTCATTATAGTCGTCTACAGAAATCTTCGAGCCGATATCTTCCTTGGTGATACCGAGGGCCTTCTCTACGCCAAGCTCCACGGGCAGGCCATGAGTGTCCCATCCGGCTTTGCGCTTGACCTGAAAACCCTTCATAGTCTTGTAGCGGCAGAAAATATCTTTGATCGTACGAGCCATCACGTGGTGGATACCGGGCATGCCGTTGGCCGAGGGAGGCCCCTCGAAAAAGACGAATGCGGGCGAACCGGCACGGACGCTCATACTCTGTTCAAAGAGTTGCTCGGCTTTCCATGCGTCGAGCATTTCCTTATTGATCTGCGGGAGATTCAGTGCGGAATATTCTGTAAACTTTTTCATCGTAAATGTAATTAAAAAACAAAAAGGGGTGCGTCAGCGATGAGCCAACACACCCCTTTAAGAAAATTTTGAGCTAAGCTGTCAGAAAATTATTCAGCTGCGGGAGCTTCTGCACCTTCTTCGGGAGCTTCAGCAGCGGCAGCGGCAGCAGCCTCTTCAGCCTTGGCGGCAGCGAGTTCTGCTTTTTTCTTGGCTACAGCTTCAGCCTTAGCTTTGTTCTTAGCTTCTTCCTCTTCGAGGCGCTGTTTGGCTGCGAGCTCGCGCTTGTCGGCCATATCAGCCTTGAGCGAGTCAACCTGAGCCTGCTTCTTCTGCTTCCAGGCATCGAAACGACGCTGAGCTTCAGCTTCGTCGAAAGCGCCCTTGCGGACACCGCCCTGGAGGTGCTTCATCAGGAGCACACCTTCGTTAGAGAGGATTGTACGTACTGTGTCGGTGGGTTGTGCACCAACGTTCACCCAATACAAGGCCCGTTCGAAGTTAAGAGTAATTGTAGCAGGATTAGTGTTGGGGTTATAAGAACCAATCCTTTCAATAAATCTACCATCTCGTGGTGCCCTGCTATCGGCGATAACAATA
>CANSGE010000030.1 GCA_947646295.1 uncultured Bacteroidales bacterium | reverse complement strand
GCTTCGGCTGCGGGTTCAGCGGGAGTTTCAGCTGCGGGAGCTTCGGTAGCTTCAGCTTCGTTGCGGCGTACGCGGCGGCGTTCGCGCTTGGGAGCGGCAGCTTCGCCTTCGCCGGCAGCGGTAGCGTCAACCTTTTCGACTTTGCGTTCTTCGAGGCCTTCGTTCATAGCCTGCACGAGAGTGCCGACGATGAGTTCGATGCTCTTTGAAGCGTCGTCGTTTGCGGGGATAACGAAGTCGACGTTAGTGGGGTCGGAGTTAGTGTCGACCATAGCGAATACGGGGATACCGAGGCGGTTTGCTTCAGCTACGGCGATGTGTTCCTTGAGTACGTCGACAACGAAGAGCGCAGAGGGCAGACGGTTGAGGTCAGCGATAGAGCCGAGAGTCTTTTCGAGTTTAGCGCGCTGACGTGAGATCTGGAGGCGTTCGCGCTTCGAAAGGTTGTCAAAAGTACCGTCCTTGGTCATCTTGTCGATAGAAGTCATCTTCTTGACGGCCTTGCGGATGGTGGGGAAGTTGGTGAGCATACCACCGGGCCAGCGTTCGATTACGTAAGGCATGTTTACGCTCTGAGCGAGGTCGGCGATAACTTGTTTGGCCTGTTTTTTTGTTGCAACGAAGAGCACTTTTTTGCCGGCTTTAGCGATGCTCTTGAGAGCAGCGGCAGCTTCTTCGAGTTTTGCAGAAGTTTTGTAGAGATCAATAATGTGGATACCGTTGCGCTCCATGAAGATGTAGGGCGCCATTGCGGGGTTCCATTTGCGTTTGAGGTGGCCGAAGTGGCAGCCTGCCTCGAGGAGTTGGTCAAATGTAGGATTTGCCATTTTAGAAATAAGAATTGTTTACGTTCTTTGAAATTTCAACCGCAGGGTAGGGAACGTGTCCATCCCGGCGATTTAGATACTAAACTCTAAGCGGCTGAAGAGTAATAAAAAAGAAGCCGCTTGTCCAGCGATAAATTAGCGCTTGCTGAACTGGAAGCGTTTGCGTGCCTTGGGCTGACCGGGCTTTTTGCGTTCTACGGCGCGGGGGTCGCGAGTCATGAATCCGTGTTTGCGGAGGATAGCCTTGTCGTCGGGGTTGATTTTCACCAGCGCGCGGGCGATGCCGAGGCGGAGAGCTTCAGCCTGACCCTTGTAGCCGCCACCGTCGAGGTTGACCTGGATGTCGTATTTTTCAGCGACGTCGAGGGTTGAGAGGGGCTGCTTAACGATGAACTGGAGGATTGACGAGGGGAAATAAACCTCGAGGGGACGATGGTTGATAGTGATTGTGCCGTTGCCTTCTTTGACGATGACACGTGCTACGGCGGCTTTACGACGGCCTACTGCATTAACTGTTTCCATGTGATGAGGTTATTATTTCAGTTTGTCAATGTCGATAACTTTGGGTTCCTGTGCCTGATGGGGGTGCTCAGGACCGTTGTATACGTGCATATTCTCGATGAGACGACGTCCGAGACGGTTTTTGGGGAGCATGCCTTTGAGGACACGGGTGAAGAGGGGGTGCATACCGGGTTTGAGGTGCTTGTTGAAAGACTTCTTCATGAGCACTTCGGGAGTAAGCTCGCGCTGGCCGCCGGGGTAACCTGTGTAGTTGAGGTAGATGCGGTCGGTGAGTTTTTTGCCGGTGAGGACCACCTTGTCGGCATTGATGATGATCACATTGTCACCACATTCGGTGTAGGGTGTGTAAGAAGGCTTGTACTTTCCGCGGAGAAGTTTAGCCACCTTAGAGCAGAGACGGCCGAGGTGCTGGCCGGTTGCATCGATTACAACCCAGTCGTGCTGAACTTCCTGGGCGCTGGGCGATACGGTCTTGTAACTTAAAGTATCCACTTTTAAATTATTGATTAATAGTTTAATAAAATGCGTCCGGCTACGTCTTGGCCAGGCCAAAGGCCTCCACGCTCCTCGCGCTGATGATTAGTTAGGACATAATCGGACTGCAAAGGTACGAAAAAAATCCCGAATTTCCAAAGTTTTTTAGGAGTGGAGTGGCGGCTTGGACCGGGGACGGCGGGTGACGGAGGTTTTTTGAAGCAGCTACGTATGCAGAGGAGGCCGTGCCCTATGCCGGGACACAGCCTCCTCAGATGATGATATCGTGGCGGACTTATTTCACATAAATCTTACGTCCACCGCTTATATATATGCCTGCGGGCAGTCCGTCGGTGCCCTGTGCGGCTGAGCGCACCTTGATGCCCATGAGGTTGTAGACGTCGTGTGCCGTGGCGGGGACGGCGATGTCGCGCAGCCCGGCGCGGAGCTCGTACAAGTCGTCGGAGATCTCAGTGCCGTATTGAGGCAGCGCGCTGGAGTTGGCTGTGTATACCTGGCATGCGAGGGGTGAGAAGGGGTCGTAGCGGTGTATGAAGGCTACAGCTTTGAGGTTGTCGGGGTTCCACGCCGGGTCAATGTCGGTCTCGAAGCGCCATGCGCACATGTCGCCCTGCCACTCGATGCGGTCGCCCCAAATACCGGTGAGCACACGGCGGACGGTATTGTTGTGGACGTAGTCGGTGATATAGCCGCCGGTGAGTGGATCGCGCTGCTCTTGTGCCGGGATGTTGTCTTCGACGACGAAGATCGTAAGGAAGTCGTAGCCGTCATTGAGGTCGAAATCTTCATTTTTCTCAAGGAGCGTCTTCACGTGCAAGATGTCGCCGTCGATGTCGCATGACAGGGATACGAGCGCGTCACACATGCGTGCTTCGTTCATGATGAAGAGGTCGAGGCGGTCGGTGATGACTCCTACGGGGGTGTCGCCTGAGTTGGTGACGTCGGTGCGGTTGAGCATCATGGCGGGGGTGTAGGTGCCTTCGTGGTCGTTGTAGAACCATTCGTAGTCGTGGTTGAGCGTGAGGAAGTCGTCGTAGTATCCGCAGTGATGTGTCACGTGAGCCACGAAGTCGGCATGGCCGGAGTTTTCGATGCCGGCAAATATCTTGGGAGTGGTCCATGGTGTGAGGACGCAATGCTCGGATGTGAACTGCTCGAGGAGCGACACGCGGTAATAGCTCTTGTCCATGGTCTCGAAGGGTAGTACGACCGTATTGTCGGAGAGGTCGTCATCGGCGGCATCGTCTATAGATACATACAGCTGCAATTCATGCGCTCCGGCGGCTGCCACATCGACCGTGAGAGACTCCCGGAAGGTATACAGAGCGTCGGGGGCTAAGGCGGTATCAAAATGTTTCTCGCCGCATTTCATACCGTCGATAGCCCATGAGAGGGAGAAGCCGGCGACGGCGGCCGAGCCGGAGTTGCGCACGTTGCCTTCCACATTGAGCTGCATACCTTTTCTTACCAATGTCGGGCCGGTGATGGCAGCCGTAAGAGTAAGGTCGTCAGCCGCGAGGTCCTCCTGTGTCGCGCCGATGTTGGAAATGCTCTTGAAATTGCACCAACCGTCGGCTGCGGCGTAGGCTTTTTTCGAGCCGTAGGGTACTTTGAGGGGAGTTTCGGCATATGTAGCCTCGTCGAATGAATCGTCAGAGATGACCGGTGGCTGCGGGTTGCGTATCTCGATAGACTCGATATGCCGCCGGTAGCTGTCGTCGTTGTTGGCAAAGCCATTCTGGCCGATGTAAGCAAGAGTCTCAGGCAGGATAAGTGTAGTAAAATAGGAATGCTCGAAGGCCGACGGTGAGATGGACGTGAGGCTGGCGGGGAGCTCGAAATTATCGTCAAAGTGAGATGCGTAGAACGATTGGCGTCCCACTTTGCGGATTTTGGCGTCGATGCGTTTCACACGTTTGAGTGCGAGCGCCCAATATGCCATCTCCTCCACGGGATATTGCTTATTGAGATACTCGACGTATTCGGGCACGACCCAACCTTCATCGGGGGCGGGTTCGTCGTCGGTCTCCGACCATATCAGTGTGGCGAATTGCCCGGTAAGGTTGATTTCATATGCGAGGCCGCCGCTGGTGATGGTTACGGTCTCGGGGAGCGGTTGTTCTTCGCTTAGGGGGCGGATGTCGGTGAAGTTGCACCATTCTTTGGCGATGCGGTATTGATCGACAGATTCATCGGGCACGTACAGTATGGCATCGCTGTAATGTCCGGTATGGAAGGTGCAATTGTGCTCGCTCCATGGAGGAGTGACGGCGAGCGAGCGTATCTTGCGCATATTTCTGCAATCTGCACCGAGATTGTTGCTGAGGGCGCTTTCGAACATGGATGTGAGCGTGGCCGGCAACGTGACCTCCTTAAGTTGAGGGCAATTGTAGAATGATTGCAGGTCAAGCTGCCAGATAGATGAGCTTTCCATGTCGATTTTCTTCAAATTGGGACAATAGCTGAATGCGCCCTGTCCCACCACCTTCATTGAAGCAGGGAATGTGACTGACTCGATTGAGGTGCAACTCGCAAACTGGCAGTATCCGATTTTTTCGATTCCGTCGGGTATCACGAGGTCTTTCACGAGTTGGCCGCCAAGATAGAGGTCGGCGCCGTTGCATAGGGGCGAGCCGGTGTGATATCCGCCCACCTCGAGGTTTATGAACGCAATGAGATCGTCAATATATACTTTGTGGAGATTGACGCAACCGTCGAAGATAGCCCAATCGTGGTAGATGACGGAGGCGGGGATGTGGATGGATGTGAGGTGTCCGCAGTCGGTGAATGCGCGTGCGCCGAAATATGCCACTGTGTACGTTTTTCCGTCATCGACCACCGACGACGGTATGTCGAGGTCGCCGCGGTATTTCTCACCATTTTTCAGTGGGAGCACGGCTGCCGTGAGATCATCGTTGAGCTGGTAGTTGATGCCGTCGATAGTGGTGCCGTAGGTGATGACATCGGCGGAGGGATCATCGTCGCGAGTGGTGACGATGGACTGCATCAATATAAATTCGGGGCGGCTTTCGGAGGCGAAAGGTGAGAAATTGTAATAACCGTCGGCATTGCCATCCCAGCCCCAGTTGACGTGGAAATAATCGTCGGCTGTGCCGTCGACCACGAAGCAGTGCCCACCACCGCCCTGGCTCAGCCCTGAGTAGATGACGGGGTGTCCGGCTTCGATTTCCTCGCGCACCATGCGGTTCCAGTGTTCGTCGTTGAAGTCGGAGCGGCTGATGAGGCGCACCTCCTTATCCCAGCCGAAGTAGTCGCGCAGGGCAGCGGGGACATCCTCGACGGCTGCTCCGGATTCGTCGCGACCGTAATTCATGCGTACCGCCTGGCCGCAATATAGCATCAGGGCGGCTACGTCATCTTCATCAAGCGAGCCGAAATCGAAAGAGCGTTCCGGGAGCCGAGGCATCTCAACCTGACACCAGTATTCGGGGATGGATGCGACTTTAGCGGTTTTCTTCTCGTAATTGATCACCTGCGCCATTGCTGTGGCCACGCAGCCGGTCATCGCGCGTGAGCCGTCGATGATGGGGCAGTGGTTGTTGTACGGAGCGTCTTGGCCCCATTGTGTCGACAATAGGACTCCCTGCGCTGCTGCACGTGCGATGGCGCGGGCCGGGGTGCTTTCATTCTCGGGAAGCGATGGCACGATTTCGGCATAGGCCGCGAGGATCGCAGCGAGCTGGGGCGGCATATGGTTCTCATCGAAATTGCCGTGCTCGGAATAGCCTAAGATTGCATCCAGACGTGTATCACCGGCGACGATGACAAAGCCATCAGAGCCGTCGGCATTAAATACATAAAATGGCTGCTTCGCAGAGCTTGCGGAGACTTGGCGCACGGCTTTGTGCGGAGGGCCGGATGAGGTGTCATGATTGTTCAGGAAGCCGGTGGCTATGCTTCGTGCCTCGTCAGGAGATATCAGACGGGCCTGAGCTAGGATTGCCACAGAAATCAAAAGGAATGTGATAATGCTGCGCATAGGTATGATATGATATATTGTTATGTGGCAAAGATAGTTAAAAATATTTATTATTTGGTAATACCTCAGCCGAAAACGTCTCATTACGGCATTTGATGATAATAAAAAAGCGTCCGCGCGGCGGGTGCCTGCGCGGACGCGATATATGGGGCGAAGCCTGGTCAGAATGGATATCCGATGGCGAGGTGGAAGGCGAGGCTCTTTCCGAAGTTGGGCATGTTGTAATAGCCGCCGTGGCCGGTGGAGTAGGGGGCGTGGATGCCGATACCGAGGTCGGCGCGTATTACGAGCATGCTGATGTCGAAGCGGAGGCCGGCGCCTGTGCCGAGTGCGAGGTCGCGCAGGAAGGTGGAGGCCTTCAGCTCTCCGCCCGGACGGGCTTCGTCGGCCTTGAGGAGCCACACGTTGCCGGCGTCGAGGAAGAGTGCTCCATGGAGCGGGCCGGCGATGGGGAAGCGGTATTCGACATTGGCCTCGAATTTGAATGTACCTGTCTTGTCGAAATAGTCGTCGGGGGTGCCGTTGGGAGCCTTGTAGCTGCCGGGACCGAGGCTGCGCACGGTGAAAGCGCGGATGGAGTTGGCGCCACCGACGTAGAATTGTTCGGCATACGGTACCTGGGAGGAATTGCCATAGGCGTGTTCGGCTCCGACGGCCACGCGGCTCACGAGCCAATGGTCGCCGGTGAGACGGCGGTTCCATACGAGCTGAGTCTGGCCTTTGATGAATTGAGAGAATGGCGCGCCGAACAGCCGCTTCTCACCCTTGACACCGAATGCGCGCCAGGCAGCCCAGAAGACATTGCCGGCTTCCTGGATGGTGAAAGTCCAGTTGATACCGTTGTCGCGGTCAAACATACGGTCATACGTATATGTGTATGCCATCTGGGGGATGAACTGTGTCATGAAACTCTGTGCCACGGCGGGATTGGCGGCCATGATGGAATCGAAATCGGCCGTCGTGTGCATAAGTTTCGTGTATGTGAGCTTGAAGAGGGTGAGAGTATTGGATACGTGGCGGCGAAGGCGCCAATCATAGTTGACCGAGGCGTTGAACTGCGCCATCTTGAAAAAATGCGGGCGGTTGAGCAGGTCGGCGTTGAGCTGGAAGCGTGTCCAGTTGAGCTGGAAACGGCTCCGCGGGATGAACTTCGGGGCCAAGAGGCGTGGAAAAGCGAGCGAGGCAGTCAATCCGGCTTCGTAGGAGTTGAAAATACCGCCCTTGTTGCCGGAGCCGGTCTGCCACTCGTATGAGCCGGTGAGCTGTACGCTCAGCTGCTCGCCACCGCCGAAGACATTGTGGTTGGTCAGGCCGAGAGTAAGCCCAGGGCCGATGTAGCTGTTGCTCTTCGATGAGGCGTTGACTTCGAGCGACAATTCAAGGGGGGCGTCGAAGGTGCAGTCGACGTTGACATCGAGTGTAGGGCGCGAGGCCGTGCTGTCGGGGAGCACGTTGATGTCAATGGACTTGAAGATGCCGAGCCGCGAGAGGTAGGTCTGGGTACGGTTCATGTTGTTGACCGAGAATGTGCGTCCGCGGCGGAAAGTGACGCACTCGGGCACGAGCTTGCGGCGCAGGCGTGAGGGCATCATCTGTATGAGTGTGAGGTCGTCGCGTAGGTCGATGGTGTCAGGGCTCTGGCGTCCGGCATAGCGGTTGACGGTCACGGTGGTGCG
Organism: uncultured Bacteroidales bacterium; assembly: GCA_947646295.1. GTDB lineage: Bacteria > Bacteroidota > Bacteroidia > Bacteroidales > Muribaculaceae > CAG-873. The sequence goes on along the minus strand of CANSGE010000030.1, from coordinate 8,179 downwards.
TCCGGTGACATAGCGCTGAGCTGCGAAATGCGGTATGTTGGATGCCACATCAAGGCGCAAGGCTACCTTGCCGCGGTCCATGATACTGTCGGCGAGATATTCGATGTAGTCGGGCCGGAAGAAATAGTAACCGCGGTTGCGGAGCTTATTGGTGATACGGATGCGGGCTGCGCTGAGCGAGTCGACGGAGAATCTCGGATTGACATCACTCAGGTAAGGGTCGCGGCGTGCGATGGAGTCGATGAGGTGATTGAGCAGGCAGGTGTCGGCCGGCAACTGTAAGCTGTCGATGGGGAAGGCCGGGCCCGGGTTGATGGTGTAGCGGATCTTGGCCTTGCGCGGATTTTTGGCAGGGATGAGTTCGTATGTGGCATGGCCGCGGAAGTAGCCGTTGTCGTCGAGCACCTGATCAATCATGTGGGCGCGCACCTCGGGGCGGACGTCGCTCACGAGCACGGGTTCCTCCACGAGTTTCTCATAGAGCCAGTGACGGAAACCTTTCTCAGGGTTGGGCCAGTTGTTGTACACCCAAAGCCCGAGAGGGAAAGGATATCGCCATCCGAGGAGCTTCCAGTAATTGTTCGGCGCGACGTTGACAGACTCGCGTATGCTTGACTTCAGATCATCCGGGAATGGTATAGAATCATTTTTCGGATAATCAATGCCCGCCAGACCGATGTAGAGCTGGTCATCGGACGGGATGCGCCGCGTGGTGGAGCAGGCTCCGAGGGCGAGAGCTGCCAGAAGCGGTATCAGTATGCGATGAATGTGTCTGATAGTCATTTTTCAGATTCGGTTTTCTCGGTTTTTGATTCGGTGAGGGCAGTTGTATCGGCAGCGGTATCGGCCGAGGTCGTTTTTTTGCGGCGCTTTCCGCGGAAGAGTCGTCGCAGTGTGGTGAGCTTCTTTTTGTAGACGAAGCCGACACCGGTCTGGGTGATCTCGCCTTCGAGAATGCTTTCATATCCCGTGTGGCGGAAGAGCCGCACGTACATCGTCTGGGCTGCGTTGAGATAGTAGTCGAAAGATATGTCGTTGATGAGATTCTGGGAGAAATTCTCATCGGCGTTGGCGTCAGTGGAGTAATTGCCTCCGACTACGATCTTGAAACGGTCGTTGAAGAGCGATTTCGATACCTGGTAGCTGTAGCTGGTGGTCTGTGAAGTGCTGCCGTTGTACGTTTTGTCGTACTGGTCGATGCCGAAGGAGATGTCGACACCCTTGATGTTGTTGGCAGCCCAGGTATTGAGCTGTGAGGCGAGGAATGAGTAGAGAGGATTGCCCGAGAGTGACGAATCACCTTTCGTGCCGGGGCCGGTGTAGACATTGTACAGGAGCATGTTCATGGCCTGGTTGGCGCGCTGCTCGGCGCTCATGCTCTGGAGCTCGTTGGCCACAGTGATATCGTCGTCGGTGGAGAGATCGAATTTCACATCCATGTTTTCGAGTGAGCCGGTCACGGAAAGGAGCACGTCGAAATTTACGAGGCGGGAGTTTTGTCCGCTTTGTGTCACATTGGCCTTGAGTACATCCACGGCTTTGATGTTGAGGATGGGATTCATCATGTCGCCATTGAACGCCACGTATGATCCGGCCTGGAAATTGAAGAGTTTCTCGCTCATGAGCGGCGGAGTGTACCGCACGAATCCCTTATCGATATTGAGGCGGCCGGTGACACGAGGCTCGCTGAACGGGGCCATGGTCATCTCTACGGTGCCTTGTGGCTGGAGACGCACCTTGTTGCTGCCATCGGTAGAGAGGTCGACATTGATGGTGGAGCCGCTCTGCACCGTGAGGCTTGCATCGAGGCGGAGTGCCATTTCAGTCTGCACCAATGAGTCGCTCGCGGCTACGGCGGCCGTATCGGAGAAGTTGACAAACTTCACCAGGTCGCTGTTGGCCTGCTGGGTGATGGTATTGGTGGCCTCAGGCATGACATATGTGATATTGGTGCCGGAGAGTACGCGCAGATTGGCGTCGACGGCCATGTAATCCATATTACCCCGGATAGTGGCGTCGAGTCCGATGAAGCCTTTGCCGTAGACGTCGGCTCCGCGGGCGGCGCGGTTGCTGTTGCATATCTGCATATTGTCGGCGTTGAGCGTAAGGTCGACGGATGGATTGGCGATATCACGCAGATCGACGCGGCCGGCAATCGTGAGTGGATTGTCATTGACTCCCATGATAGCAAAGCGGTCGAATACGACGACATTGCTGTCGACGGGTATTTTTTCGTCGCTGAAGGTATAGCTTGTGCCCATCATTGTCACCTTGACAGCCGTCGAATCAAACTGCAGCCATCCGTTCACTTTTGGATCGGCCGCTGTGCCCTTGATATCCATCTGCCCGTTGAGGGTGCCGCTGAGGCGTCCCATGCTCGCGGGCAGGAAGGGATTGACGGTCTGGAGCGGAAAATGTATCATCGAGAGGTCAAGCGCGAGGGGCGAGCCGGCTACGGAGTCGTTGAGCGCTCCGGCCAGGGTGATGGTCTTCACGGAATCGACGCTGATATCGGCGGTGGCCCGGATGCGGCCGTTCATATCGGTATTTACATTGATATCCGAGCTGATGGTGCCGACACGCTGGCGGTCGTAGTAGAAATCGCTCAGAGTCACCACGCCGTCGCCGCTGATATCGGAGCCTGTGCGCCCGACGCGCAGGTCGGCTGTGACGTCGCCTTTCATGGACGGTGCGAATGGATTGAGGGCGATCCAGTCGGAGAGGTGTATATCGGTGAGCTGCACCACGAACTGCTCCTGATGGTCGGCGGCCTGACCATCTGCGTGGTCAGTGTAGATTGCCAGGGATGAGCCTGCGCCGTGCATGTGCAGGTTGGCGTCGAGGTGGCTGTGGTCGAAATTCCATGTGAGGAAGTTGTCGTCGTTGACGGTCCAGTCCTTGTAGGCTATCTTGGGATCGTATGGTACCACGTGAGCTGTGACGGTCGAATCGGTAAGTTCGGCGCCGAGACCTATGTAATATCCTTGTTTGCCTGCGATATTGTGCTGGTCGAGAGTCATGCCGAGTTTGTTGTCGGCCAGATAGCCGTCGAGCGCAACATGCGCCCATTCGTCGAATGTGCCGGGGCGGTTCTCGATGCGCCCCTTGATGTCAAGACGGCGTCCATGCTGGTTCATATCGAAAGTGAGGGTATCGATATGGGTGGCACCTGATTCGTAGCCTAAGATGCGGGAGTCGAAATTGAGCACGCTGTCATTACTGATGGTGGCCTGGAGCGCATTGATGGACATGCGGTTTTCGGCAAGAATATCATTGAGGAAGTTGTTCTTGCCGCCGTCGATATCAATTACGAAAGGCGGAAGAGCCTGCTGGATGGCAGCTACATCAATCTGTTTGTGAGCCATCAGGGTATCGGCGAGCACACTTGCACGCGATACACGGGCCATTATGGTATCGAGTGAGGCCGTGCTGCTCATGTAGGCATAGAGGTCGCGGTTGTAGGCCATGAGATTGGTCACGGAATCATTGGCATTGAGGCGCGCCACCACATTGCTCAGTGCCATGTCGCCGGTGAGAGTGGTATAGTTGAGCGATTCGAGGTCGAGCTTGGCGGCTATTGTATTGGTCTTTGGCTGCACGGATGCGTCAAGATTCATATCTACGGCGATTTTAGCTTCAGTGGGCGAAAATCCGAGGGCGTAGAGATCGATATTGCGCCCATCGAGAGAGGCTGTCCATACATAGGTGTCGCCGTCGAGGTTGCCTGAGGCGTCAAGAGAGAGGTCGGCCTCAGGGTTGGCTGAAGTGAGTTTTATGGAGGCTTGTCCGGCTTCGAGTTTCACGTCGCCTGTGATGTCTTTGAAGGTGTATTTACCATAGACGGCGCTGTTGACGGCAAGTTGAGCGTCGAGACGCATTTTTTCGCTGAACGGATTGTAGCCATGACCGTCCACTTTGAGCGACGCATCCACACGCCCTACACCGAGCAAAGGCATGAAGGCATCCACCGGGAATTGCTCGGCAAGCAGGTCGAGTTTATAATCCTCGGCGCGCCCGTGCCAATCGGCGTCGAGTGTGATCTCGCCGTCGGCCGCGCGGGCTGTGAGATTGCCTGAGATGTTGCCGCTATTCATATCGATGAGGCCGTCGAAGGTTGTCATAGGTATGTTGAGGCTCTTGGCGGTGGCTTTGTCGAGGAAGAGTGATTTCATCGGGTTGAGATCGATGAGCGCGCCGCGCAATCCGATATTGCCCCCCATGGCCATGGGGTCAGTGGCAAAGACGTTCCGGATGTAGCCGTCGGCACTCAGGCGCGCCACTCCGTTGATGGCTACGCTGAGCTCGTTGATATCAAGCTTCCCGGCGGTGCCACCGACATCGACAAGTGCATAGATGGAGCCTGCGGAGGGTAAAGTGGCGAGATAGGGGGTGAAGGCCGGGAACATCATGCGGGCATCGGCCGCCGAGATATGACCCTCGGCTTTTAGGCGCAGCGGGAGAGTGGGATCGGTGGTCATGTCGCCCGTGCCGAGGAATCCTCCGAACGTGAGAGAGGTACTCGCGGGTGTCGATAAATTGAAGTCGGTGAATGTGAGTCCGGTCTCGTCAATGTCGAGGCGCCCGGATGCGTCGAGCCATACGCCGCAGCGTTCGCGCCCTGAGACACGCACGGGGAGTTTCACTATGGCGGCTTGGTTGTAGAAGTCTGTGACGGTGAGATCAACCGAATCGACCTGGATGTATGTGAAATCGAGACCCGGCTGCGGCTTGACACCGCGGGTGGTATATAGAGCCTCAGAGCCGGTGAAGGCTATCGAGTCGATTTTTACAGTCCATGGGGCAGCCGTAGTATCGGCGCTTGTTTCTACCACAGGTGTTGTGGCGATTGTGGCCGAATCCGGTGCGATATAGGCCGCCGAGAGTGATGCTCCCGCAAATTTGCCGAGATCCACCGTCTGGGCTTTCATGTCAATGCGTCCGTTGATCAATTCACCTTGCCCGATGTTGGCTCCGAGTGAGTCTATGACGGGAAGCATCCGCATGCGGTAAGTGAAATCGCGCATCCGCAGGCGTCGCACGTCAATGAGCATATCCGATGGTTCGGTAGCTGTAGTATCAGTGGCGGTGGTGTCAGGGTTGAGCGTCATCGCCACTGTGCCGTGTTCGATGGAGCCGTCGTTGAGGGTGATATGCATATTGGTGAGCTGCACACCGGCGTCGAGAAGGTGCAGGCGGTCGGCATCGATGGTCATATACATCGCTGAGTCGGGGGCGCCGATGGTGAGCCGCCCTCCGCGCAGAGTGGCATCGGAGATGTGAGCCTCGCCATGAAGCAAGGGGAGCAGACTGATGTCGGCACGCACGGTATCGGCCTTCACCATCTCCACACCGTCCATAGTGACCGAGAGGCCCGCAAGGCTGATGTCAAGGGGATAGCGGAGACGGAAATCATCGAGTCGGATGTCGATGCCCTGTTTCTGCAGATAAGGGAGTACTTGGGTGCGAAGGGCATCCTGGCCCCAGGCTGAGTACAATATCACGATGACCGCCATCGGCAGAAGTACAATCGCCATAAGCGACCAGACGGCCACTTTCAGTATGTTCCTTATAATCCTCGCAAGTTTCACAAGCAGAAAGGTATTTGAGTGATGAATTAATAGCTGCTTTTAAAACTTATTTCGGGGCGTTTTTGTTTAGGAGATCACCTCTTAAAATTATATCGGAAGTCTTTTTTTGGTCAGTAAGATATTTTATTGTGGTTTCAGGGACAGTGCTGTCGCTCATCAGGCGTCCGCGCATGTCGATGGCCGCTCCCGGATGTGAGTCGGAAAGTATGTCGCATCCGACTCCCTGCCACCAATACGCGTCCAGTCCGGCAAGCTTGAGGAGGGTGGGATATATATCGGCTTGTCCGGCGGTTTTGTCCACGGAGCCTCCCTGCGGAGCATTGAGCACGATGAGCGGAGTCTTCAGGTCGGGCGATACGAAATCATAGCGGGCAGCCAGGTCATCACGGTAGGCAGCGAGACCTTCATGGTCGCCGGTGATTACTACGAGTGTGCGCTCGAAGTCGGGGCGTGCACGCAGATAGTCGATGAATGGTTTCAGGGACGCGTCGGTGTAATTTGCCGTGACGATATAGTCGCGGAGGATGGTAGGATAATCTCCGGAAAGATGCAATAGCTTAAGTTCGTCGGGAATGACGAATGGAGCGTGTCCGGAATGTGTGACCACCTGCACGAAACGCGGTTCGCCCGCGGGCCACAGTTCGGGGAGGCGTCCGACGGCTTGCCGCAGGAAAGACCCGTCGCTGAGAGATATTCGTGCGCCGGAGTCGCCCGTTGTCTCATCCATCGACCAGTCTTCGCGTGATATTATGCGGTCGATACCGAATGCACGTGCCACGGCACCTTGATTCCACATCACGGGTTTGTCAACGGTGAGCAGCAATCCGGGTGCGCCGAGGGCTTTTGTGAGTGTGCCGAAAGTATTGTCGGTGTAATGTGTGGAGTACACACCTGTCTTCAGTGGCATCAATCCGGCATTGATGAGCAGCTGTGCGTCAATGCTGCGGCCGGCGCCTACCTGGGTGATGATGTTGGGAAAGTATAGAGTCGAGCTGTCGGCGAGGAGCGAATTGAGTACTGGGGTGATTTCCTTACCCTCGATCTTGAGGCCGATTGGCCAGCTTTCGAGTGACTCGCAAAGAATTAGTACAATATTGTCGTAGCGGGGGACAGCCGTAGCGGGGGCATTGATTTTATTTAAAAAATCCTCAGCTTGCGTGCGCTCGGCATCCGATATGCCGGCACGCGTGGCTGTGATATCATGGATGATTGAGCCGAGCGGCGTGTACATCGGCACGAGATTGGCATGATGGGTGGGATGGTCTTCCACCTTGGCCCAGGCCGTAGCGAATCCTCCGCGTACGAGAGTCGCCACCGTCATTCCGGCCACCGCTATGGCGAGCGCTATGAGATATCGGCGTCGGGAGCTACGTGACGGTATATATTTATTGTACGCGCGTAAGGCGATACCGGTTCCTGCGAAAATCAGCACATACATAAGGTCGGCCACACGGAGCGAGTCGGTCACGCTGCCGGTGAAGTCGCTGAGATTCGCTGCCAGCAGATAGCTCCCTGCCGGTATGGCTGCAAAGTATGTGCGGCTGTACATGATGTTGCACAGCAGCCATATCTCGAAAAGTGCTAAAATCGTGAGTTGTATCTTGCGTGCGCCTGCCAGGTATACCGGTGCGCACAGCAGCAGTGGGAGCCCGAAGAGGCTTATCCATAATTCGGCGGTGCCGAAGGCTGAAAAACGGGCGGCCGCGCACCATTCGATGTCAAACCACAGGAGCGAGAGTACGAAAGCGCAGTAAAGCAGGCCTGCGGACCCTATCTTTTTTAAGAAACTCTTCATCATGCCGCAAAGTTTTTACAGGACTCAGCGGATGTCGATTTCGGCTTGGGACATCTCGGCGTATTCGTCCCAGTCGGGGTCATTTTCGGCAGTGATTTTGAGAGGTAGGAGCGGGAGGTCGGCGAGGGCCTCGTTGAGCTTTTTCTGGAAAATGTGAGTGCTCAGTGTATAGAAAACCCATTCGCGTGAGCCTGCACCGGTATAAATTCCGGTCATCACGGCCACAGGGTCTTTGTCGAATATGGCATTGAGTGCGTCGGTGGCTTGTTCCATCACGCGTGCGTCATCATCTGATGGCATTTCAGCATCCGGTGCGTCGGAATATTGCCATGAGATATTGATACGGATTGAAAATTTCGGGTTTTCGCGGAAGCGTGCGATGTCGCGGCGTCCGGAGACCATTATCAGGCGGCCATCGGGAGCTTCAGCAGGTGCGGTCCACCAATCGTTGTTTGCCATGGGATTCGGTATGGAATGTATTGAAAAAGTTCGGAGGAGGGCGGGGTATAAGCCGGGTTATGTGGGAGCGCTATATCCCCGTGAGGGGATGGGCGCTTTACCGTCCGTCATTTATCTGAGCAGTCTACCCCCCGGCAAAAGGCGAGCAGCCTTTTTGCCGGACCGAAGTCCGGCACTGCCGGTATACTTGACCTTGCAACCCGCAAGAAGTGCGGCACGCAATGTCGCCATCGCGCCCGGTGGGCTCTTACCCCACCTTTTCACCCTTGCCGCCGGGGTGGCGGCGGTTGTTTTCTGTCACTCTTGCTCCGACGTTTCCGCCGGCTCCCCGAAGGGA
>CANSGE010000029.1 GCA_947646295.1 uncultured Bacteroidales bacterium | reverse complement strand
ATGGGATATTTATAAAAGCGAAGCAAAAATAAACTTGATTGTCGGGGGATCCATCTATTCGCTGATGAACCGTATATTCCGCGACAATAAGGAGCCGCTCTTTCAGCGCGAGACCTCTTTCATAAAATTAAAGGCATTCCCGCCGTCGGTTCTCAAAGATATCATGAAGGAATATTATCCCGCCTACTCTTCTGAGGACTTATTGGCATTGTATACTTTTACCGGAGGCGTGGCAAAATATATCGAGCTGCTCATCGACCGCGAAGCTTATACCATCGACCGTATGCTCGACGTCATCGTTTCGGAGGATTCGATATTCATGGATGAAGGGAAGTTGATGCTTGTGGGCGAATTCGGGAAGGAATTTGGTACATATTTTTCGATTTTGAGCGCTATTGCACAAGGCAAGACAAATCGTTCGACCATAGAAAACACCGTAGGTAAAGAAATCGGTGGATACCTGACCCGCCTTTGCGAAGATTTCGAGTTGATCGGCAAGCGACAACCTATATTTGAGAAAACATCTAACAAAAACGTCAGATATTATCTGAAAGATAACTTTCTTTCGTTTTGGTTCAGATTTGTATTCAAATACAATTACATGCTCGAGATAAACGCGTATTCTAAACTACGTGAGATTATCGAACGCGATTACAATGTCTTTTCGGGCATGATGCTTGAGCGCTATTTCCGTGAAAAGCTGATTGAAAGCCAAGACTTTACCCGCATAGGATCATGGTGGAACCGAAAAGGCGAAGATGAGATCGATATTGTAGCAGTCAACGACCTTGACGCAGTGGCCGAATTTATCGAAGTAAAGCGCAATCCCGAAAAGATCAATCCCGCGATTCTCAATGAAAAAGTGGTGGATTTTCTATCTGCTACTAAAATGTGCGCGGGTTATCAGATAATACGCCGCGGACTTTCGCTTGAGGATATGTAGGCGATACTCATCCGTGCAGGATGTCATTGTAGAGGTCGATGTAGCGGCGAGCTACTGTGGTGTCGGAGAAGCGGTTGGCCGCTGCGGTGAGAGCCGCGCGGGGGATAGGTGCGTCGAGTGCACGGCCTATGGCGCGTGCAAGGTCGGTGCGGTCAGTGGCTGCGTAGCCGGTGACGCCGTCGGTGATGATATCTGCCCGGCCATCGTGTATGAGCCCCACGGGAGTGGCTCCGGCTGCCTGACCCTCCACCAGGGTGGCACCGAATGATTCGTAGCGCGACGACGAGAGTATCACATCGGCATGAGCGAAGATAGCCCGCAGACGCACCGTATCCGTAATCATGCCGGGGGCCACGTAGGGCATGCGCAGACGCGCGAGGGCATCGGGCGATTTGCACGCTCCTATAATTATAGCACGCGCGCGTGGATGTGTGACGGCCACTCGGTTGAGTGCGTCGATGGCCGCATCAAGGTCTTTCACGGGGTCGTCGATGCGCGCGGCGCAGAATACTATCAGACGCCCGTCGGGCGGCAGTCCGAGTTGCTCGCGGGAGAATACGGGTGTCTTGGCACACTCTGATACGGGGAAAGCGCACGGTATGGTCTCGATGCGGCTGTCGCGGGTGAGGGCGCTCCGGCGCGCACGTTCGGCCAGCCAGCTGCTCACGGCCACAAATGTAACGGGATGGGCGGAGTACAGGGCCGCCTTGCGGTCAAAAGTACGGGCCGAAAGGTCATGGGAGCCGGCACAGAAATGCAGCAGGTGGCAGTCGTGGCAGCGGGTGGTGTAGCGGTCGCAGTCGGCCGCATGGTGGCACACTCCGGTGAGATTCCACATGTCATGCATGGTCCAGACGATGGGCTTTGTCTCCCCGATGCGCCGGATTTCGCTCAGTGAGAGCATGCCCTGGTTGATCCAGTTGAGATGCACGATATCGGCCTCGCGCACGAGCGGATGCTCGGATAGCGGCAGTCCGTCCGTGGCGATGGATGCCTTGAAAAGGTCGGCCCGTGAAAAGCCGTTTTGAGAAAAAATGCGCAGATGCTCGGCCAAAAATGGTATTTTCGCGCGATGAGGCGATGCGGCCGTCTCCACAAACCCGCTGCCCGAGGTCGCGGAGGTGACGAGCATACGCGCATCCACCCCGCGGGCACGCAGGGCGTGCATGAGCCGGGTGGTCACCACCGAGGCTCCGCCGAGCGAATCGCTATGGTTGATGAGCACTACCTTCATACGCTCATGATTTACGGAACTTGCGCGGCAGCGGGAGCGCCTCACGCTTGAATACGATCAGCGCGAAGCCCGAGAGGATAAAGAAGCGCACGATATAATTGACGATAGCCCAGGGTGTGAGCAGGTACATGCCGGCCAGATACAGCACGGCAGCTATGGCCACATATGACAGCATGCGGCCGATCTCGTAGCCGATAGGATGCTTGTATTTACCCACAAGATAGCTGGCTACCATCATGGAGCCATAGGAGGTGAACGACGCCCAGGCGCAGCCCATGTATCCCATGCGGGGCACGAGCACGGCGTTGAGCCCTATGGTGATGGCAAGCCCCAGCAGAGAGAACCATACGCCCCAGATGGTCTTGTCGGTGAGTTTGTACCAGAGCGAGAGATTGAAGAAGATGCCGAAGAACATCTCGGCTATCATCACCACGGGCACCACCTTCAGGCCGGCGAAATAGCGCGGCGAGATGAAATATTTGATGATGTCGAGGTAAAACATCACTCCCATGAATATCAGCAGACAGAAAATCACGAAGTATTTCATCGCATCGCTGTAGGCCCGCGACTTGCCAGCCCCACCCTCTTTGTTCTGGGCGAAGATAAATGGCTCGTAGGCGAAGCGGAATGCCTGGATAAACATGAGCATCACCACGGCTATCTTGTAGCAGGCGCCGTAGATACCGAGGTCGTGCATGGCTTCGGCAGGATCAGGAGCGAGCGAGGGATAGAGAATCTTGTCGATGGTCTGATTCATAAGTCCGGCCAGTCCGAGCACAAGGATAGGCAGCGAATACGACATGATCTGGCGCCACAGACGCTGGTTGAACACATAGGGAAATCCCCGCAGCTCGGGTATCATCATGAAGAAATTGACCACGGATGCTATCATATTGGAGAGGAAGATGTATCCGATGCCGAAATCCGGACGGTAGAACCAGCTGACGGTACCGGGAGCCACTTTCATCAGCCAGGGACAGAGGAGCAGGAAGAAGAGGTTGAGCCCGATATTGATACCTATATTGACCAGGCGTAGCGTGGCGAAGCGATAGGGGCGCTTTTTGTAGCGGAGATAGCAGAAGGGCACCGACAGGAAGGCATCGAATGCCATGCACACGGCCATGATGATGACATATGACTGATGGCCGGCGCACTGCATCGCTTCGGTGATGGGGTTGAGGAAGAGTGCCACGAGCACCAGGAAGAGTGTTGATGTGGTGGCGAGCGAGACGAGGCAGGTGGAGTAGACTTCGAGGGGGTTCTTCCAGCGTTCGTGATTGGCGAAGCGGAAGAATGTCGTCTCGAGACCGTAGATGAGAATCAGCAGCACGATGGCCACAATGGAGTAGACGTAAGTGACCACGCCGTACTCGGCGGCGGCGAATGTCATCGTGTAGAGCGGCACGAGGCACCAGTTGAGGAAGCGCCCCACGATAGAGCTGACACCGTAGATAGCGGTGTCTTTCATAAGGGATTTTATACCTGCCATTATATAATACTATATCTTATGGTATCAGCCGAAGAGGCCGAAGTCGTGGCCCGGACGCTGGGCGCCGAGGTGTTCGTAAGCGAGAGTGGTGACCTCACGACCGCGTGGAGTGCGCTTCAGGAAGCCTTCCTTGATCAGATAAGGTTCGTAGACTTCCTCGATAGTGCCGGGGTCTTCACCCAGTGCGGTGGCTATGGTGGAGAGTCCCACGGGGCCGCCGTGAAATTTCTGTATGATGGTGTTGAGAATCTTATTGTCGACTTCATCGAGGCCGTAGCGGTCAATATTGAGCGCCTCGAGCGAATATCGGGCGATTTCGAGGTCGATGTCGCCCGAGCCACGGACCTGGGCGAAGTCGCGCACACGCCGCAGCAGGGCGTTGGCGATACGCGGGGTGCCGCGGCTGCGCATGGCTATCTCGTCGGCTGCCTCGATGGTGCATTTGATATTGAGCAGCGAGGCACTGCGCAGGATGATGCGGCGGAGCACCTTGTGGTCGTAATACTCCAGGTGGCAATTGATGCCGAAGCGGGCACGGAGCGGAGATGTGAGCAAGCCGCTGCGCGTGGTGGCGCCCACGAGGGTGAAGGGGCTGAGCGAGAGCTGTACGCTGCGTGCGCCGGGGCCTTTGTCGATCATGATGTCGATGCGGTAGTCTTCCATGGCGGAGTAGAGGTATTCCTCCACCACACGGCTGAGACGATGGATCTCGTCGATGAAGAGCACATCGTTTTCTTCGAGCGAGGTGAGTATGCCGGCCAGGTCGCCCGGTTTGTCGAGCACGGGGCCGGAGGTGACTTTGAACCCGACGCCCAGCTCATTGGAAATGATACCTGCGAGCGTGGTCTTGCCCAGGCCGGGAGGGCCGTAGAGCAGAATATGGTCGAGCGCTTCGCCGCGCATACGTGCGGCGGTGACAAATACCCGAAGATTGTCCACTATCTTATCCTGGCCACTGAAGGAGCCGAAGCAGTCGGGGCGGAGGGCCTTTTCCACATCGTTGCTTTCGGGGCTGCCGTTGGCTTGATTGCGTATGTCGAAATCTTCTTGGGTCATCGGTCGATTTTTTCCAATACTTTGTTGATGATTACTTCGGGTTTTATGGCTTTGAGGCAGAGCAGGTCGCCGCGGTGGCAGGGCTTGTTGCCGAATACGGAGCAGGGGCGGCAAGTGAGCGGAAGCTGTATCATGTCGGCGTCGGCCGTGCGCCAGCCCTTGAAGCCGCAGTAGGGGTGGGTAGCACCCCAGATGCTGATCGTGGGTGCTCCGGCAATGGCGGCGAGGTGCATGTTGGCCGAGTCCATTGTCAAGACGGCATCGGTGTGGTTGAGCAGAGCCAGCTCGGCGCCGAAGCCGTAGCGCTTGCCAGCCAGCGAAATCACATTGGGGAGACTTTCGGCCCACGACTCGAGCACACGGCACTCCTGCTCACCGCCTCCCATGAGGAAAATGGTGGTATCGGACCGGGCAGCCACGGCGCGGATGACTTTGAGCATCAATTCGGGCGGATATATCTTGCCGGCATGTGCGGCAAAGGGCGCGACGGCCACCCAGCGTTCACCCTCGGCCTTGGGGGCATGGATGCGTGCGAAAAGTGCCGGGTCGGCCTTCCCGCGGCCGGCGTAGAGGCCATCGAAGTGCTCGGAGAATATCAATCCGGCCTTGAAGAATGCCTCGCGGTATCGTGCGCGCTGCGATGTGAGGGGGAGCATGATCTTGTTGTGCATGCGTGTGAGTGCGCGCTTGCGGGCGCGGCCTTTGTTGAGGCGGCTCACCCTGATGCCCCTCAAGCGGCAGAAGAGACCGATGAGGCGAGTGCGGATGACGTCGTGCAGGTCGATGAATGCATCGAAGTGGTGGCGGGCATTGAGCTGCGCGACGAGGCGGGCGATGCCACGCACTCCGGCGTATTCGCCCTTGATGTCGGCGCCAACGACCTCGAGATTGTCGGGAGCCTCGACAAACATAGAAGTCATGGCCGGGCGTGTGACGAGCACAAAGTTGACATCGGGATAGCAGCGGCATGCGCTGTAGATGACCGGGATGGTCATGGCTACATCGCCAAAGGCCGAAAAGCGCGCGAGCAGTACGCTCACGAGGCCGTGCTGATTGCCTGCGCCGGCGTTATTTTGAGCCATAGAGCACGGGGTTGGTATCCGCGTCGTTGTACATCTTCATCTGGCGGTATACCTTCATGTATTTACGTCCGGCGGCTATGTCGTCGAGGAGTGTATCGATGGCTGCGGAGAGGTCTTTACGCTGCTGGAGGAGGATATCGAGCTTGGCGCGGCAGCGTGCGCGGTGGTCGGGTGCAGCGTCAGTGCGGTCGGCTTCGATCTGCATGTGATAGATCTTGAGCGCGAGTATCGAGAGGCGGTCGATGGCCCATGCGGGAGTCTCGGTATTGATCGTCGCGTCGGGAAGAGCCGGGACAGATGCGTATTTATCGCGGAAGGCTGTATCGATTTCCTCCACCATATCGGTGCGCTCCTGATTTGAGCGGTCGATGCGGCGTTTCAGCTCGAGAGCGGCTACGGGATCGATCTGCGGATCGCGGATTATATCTTCCATGTGCCACTGACGGGCGTCGATAAGGTTTTTCTCGAAAAGGATATTCTCGATCGACTTTTCGGTATACGGATTAGCGACGGGCGCGTCAATATCATCGGTCACATGATATGCTTCTACGCAAGCATCAAATATCTGATTGCATTTTTCAGTAAATGTCATAAAAATCCTTTTAGGGTTTGGAATACAAAGATAAATCAAATATCCCGAATTACAAAAATAAGCGCAGCTGATTTGCGCAGGGACAAAAAAAATTGATTGTCGTCGCGACAACCAATCTGTTAACCTTAAATCTATACCATGAAAAACACATTGCAAAGGTAGAGGGTTTGCAGTGGGTGTGCAAATTTTGGCGGAGATTTTTAAGCGTGTTTTAACTTCTTTTAAGTACCTCTTTACACACTATTGGTGCAATTGCGAGAGAAAGTGCAGTGCAGGACACTTCCTGCTTGCATTTTGTAATATCAAGCCGCAGGGATTTGCAGTATGCAGCCGCGGCATGATGACAGCGCGGTAAACATTTATTAACACTCACACTTGCAGCACAAAAAAACGGAGACCGAAGCCTCCGTTTTTTTCAATCAGATAGGGATATCTTATTTGATAACTTTTGTGATCTTTGAGCCCTGACGTGCGATGAAGAGACCGTTTTCGGGGTTGTTGACGCGTACGCCCTGGAGGTTGAAGTATTCAACGGGAGCGTTGGCATCGATGGTCACGTCAGCGATACCGTCTGAAGCTTTTGTGAAAGTGAGTTCAGCAGTTTTGTTGAGTCCGTTGACGAGGTCGAGTTTGATAGTGCCTTCGAATGTTTCGTCAACAGTCATGTTGCCGTTAACATTGTAAGAAGCTTCCATGGGTTCGCCATCGAGGAATACCACATCTTCGGTAGAATAGTTGATGCCTGACCAGTTGGCAGCAGCCACTTTGAATTCAATACCGGGTTCGATAGCTGTTTCGCCTTCGCAGACGAAAGTGTAGACAACGCCGTCGGTGGTTTCGAAGCGCCATTTAGCGTCGAGATCGGCTACTTCTTCAGTCCAGCTGTTCATGCCGCCGCGGAGGTAGCAAGCTGTGAAGCCTATGGGCTCGGGAGTTGTGGTGGTAAGCACCATTGTAGAGTAGTCGGCAGCTACAGTGATAGTCCAGTCACCTTCCCAGGGAAGATTGGTGTTTTCGCCCCAAGCTTCGAGCTCGAGAGTCTTGCCTACCATTGCAGAAGTGATTTCGCCACCGTTGGTGCTGAGTGCGCCACCGTTGAACTGATCCCATGTGCCGATTTCATTGCCGTCTTCGTCAAGCTTACCGGCTTCAGCCTTTACGGTAGAGATCTTGAAAGACTGGAGGTGGAGTGTGATAGCCCAGTCACCGGCTTCGTTCTTTGTGAGTTCCTGAGGATTTGCGGGATCCCAGCCGAGAGTGTTGTCCCAGTTACCGCAAAGGTAAACCTGACCGTTCATAGACACGGCAGCAAGAGCTGCAGCAGCGATTGCGTAGAATTTTTTCATGTTGGAGTATTTTGTGATAAGTTAAATAAGGTATTCTGATATAATCGGAAGATGCTCTGTGTTTCACGGCATTCACGCTGCAAATTTACACAATATTTTCTAAGATACAAGTTTTTTAATGAAAAAAGTGGTAAAAAACACTGCGCCTCCTGTGACAGGGGGCGCAGTGAAGGTGATGGGGAGATGTATCTGTGATTACTTCTTGACGATTGTGACAGTGTTGGGCTGTTTTGAGAAGTCAAGTGTAATGTCGTACTTGCCGTCTTCGTCGAGCTTGAGGTTGCCGCCATTCTGCTGGAGGTCGTCGAGGGCAGCGCCGTAGCTGAGTGCCCAGTCGTGATCCACGCAGAATTTGTATTCGCCGGCAGTCATCTCGAGGTCCTTGATGGTCCATGTAGTCTTACGTGCGTTGGCGGTAAGCTCGGGAGCAGTCTCGAGATCCCAGCCGTTGAATGCTCCGATCACCTGGATAGAGGGGATGAGAGTAGCGGTATAGGTGAGTGTACCGAGGTTTACGTCGACGTAGTAGAGGCCGCTGGTGATGGTCATCTTGTTGCCGGTGGCACCTTCGAGCTGTTTGAGAGCGCCGGAGTAAACGCCGTCCTCTGATTCCTTCTGGTCACCGTCGAGCATGTATACCACGCCGTCGTTGGCAGCCTGGGCTGTGATGTACCAGTTGGTAGCCAGGGGAAGTGTGGCGGTGTAGTGCACGAAGTCGGTAGTGAAGAGCTTGAGAACTTTCGAGAAGTTGCTTGTGCCGGAGAGCTGGCCGGGAGCCCAGAGGTTGGCGAATGCCACGCTGGTGCGGTATGTCATGTTGATGACATCGATGGAGATGAGGTAAGGCAGATTGCTTACGTTGATCACGTTGGCCTGGGCAGCTTCGCCTTCGACGAGAGCACCCTGAGCGGCTTCGGCATCAGCTGCAGCCACACCCATGAGGCCTTCCTGAGATTCGATGTTGGCGGTGGGCACTACCATCCATTCGAAGCCGGGCTGATCGATCTGTACCTGAGCGGCGAAAGTACCGTCGTCGTATACGCTGCCTTCGACAGCCTTGGAGAAGTTCATGTACGACCATGCGTCGGAAGCGCTTGCGCGATACTTGAGCGAGTAAGCTGTAGAGAGCACGCGGTCGGGGGCGAAGGGCACGAAGTCGTATGTGTATTCGGCATAGAGCTTGTCCTTGCCGCCGATACGCATCGTCGAAGTACCGCTCACGGCGTAGGCAGCCCAGCGTGTGTAGATCTTGATCTGGGCGGGATCGTGAGTGAAGGTGTCGTAGATGGCGCTGTTGATTGTAGCGGCGGGTACGGCAGCCTGCTCATTTTCGACGGGCACGTCGATGGTGACGGTCTTGTCGAATTTATCCGATGTAGCCATCTCGACTTTGAAGATGAGGTCGTAGTCGGTGGGGAAGCCGGTCATGTCGGTGATATCGGCGAGCACAGCCTTTTCGCCGGCAGCGTAGAGAGCCTGGAGGTCGACGGGCTGGTTGACGCCGTACTCACCCTGCGAGAGGGTGAGGTTGGCGCTGTCAAATATTTCGGGCTGTGGATTGACCTGCGGCTGGGGGTTGGGCAGTGCGTCGTCGCAAGCCGAGAAGCCGAGAGCAAGTGCTACACCACAGAGAATTGAAAATTTCTTCATAATGATAAATCGAAATTACGAATTATGATAAAACGTGATTACTTATTCTTCGGTCTCGACGGCGTTGAATACGGGTTCGTTGACACCGGAAGCATCAGGAGCGATGGTCACATCCCATTCACCGATGCGGTAGTACACTTTGGGTTTTTCCTTGTCGACGAGCGAAACGGCGAGTGTCATTACGGTCGGTTCTTCGAGGAATACGGCCCAGTTGCCAAGACCGTAAACGGCGTTACCGGTGTAAGAGCCTGTCTCGACGAGTTCGTTGATGGGCACTTTGTAGAAGTCATCGGTATGAGAGCCGAGCTGCACGCCTGAAGCCGACCAGGAAGCGAGTTCGGTGAAGAAGCGCCACTGTGTATAGAGGTCGACGTTTTCGATGACGGCACCCGGGTGAGCTTCTTCAGAAGATGGCATTGTGAATACGCCTGCATAGATCTTGCATCCGATTTCGGGCTCGATGAGCTGGTAATCCTGATAGAGAGCTGCGTTGGAAGCAGGTTCGGCAAAGCCATTGAGGTCACCCACGATGTAGATGATGCCTGCGGTGGGCACAGCGTAGTTGAGGCTTACGTTGTTGTAGCTCACGACGTTTTCGGAAGCTATGAAGCTGCCGGGGACGCCTGCGATGTCGCAAGTAGCGCGCATGTACACCTTGAAGCCTTCGGTCTTGCCACCGTCGGCGATGTAATCGGCCCATGAATCTTCGTCGGTGATTTCGAGCAGTGTACACATAGCCACAGCGAGGTCATATGTGCGGAGCTGCATCACGGCGTTGTTTACGTCCTGGTTGGTGAGGGTTACGTAAGAAGCGGGAGTCACGACCTGATCGTTCTCGTCGCGTACTTCTTCGGTAAATTCACCGGTGAGGCTGACCTGGGCATTGTAGTTTGCCTTGGCTGCGAAGCCGTAGTCGGGCTGCGAGCAGGTGAGCATGAAGGTAGACTTGTCGTCCATATCGCCGGTGGTGGCGAGGTATTCATCCTGGAGCGCGGGAGCGTTGACCATGAATGTCGTAGGCTCCTGGAAGACTGGCTTCTCAGTGTCGACGCAGCTCGAAACGCCAGCTGCGAGAGCCGCTCCGGTCATGAGATATATGAATTTTTTCATTTTTGACTTTCAAGTAATGTTTAACGAAAAATCTTGTTTACCGTGCGGATCAATAGCCGGGGTTCTGGCCGATTGTAGCCACGTACTGGTAGGGAATGGGGTAGAGAGCGCGGGTAGCGTCGATGCCTGTACCGGCGAGCTCGCCGCCCTTCCATGACCACAGGTATGACGAACCGGTGTAGAGGTTGAAGCGGATAAGGTCGCTGCGGCGGTGGCCTTCGCCGTAGAGTTCGCACTGGCGTTCGTGGAGGATCTCAGAAGCTGAGGGCGAAGCGATGGGATCGAGGCCTACGCGTTCACGAACTTTATTGAAGTATGTGAAGCCGTCGCACTCGATGCCATGGAGCTGGCATTCGGCGAGCATGAGGTAAGCATCGGCCAGACGGAAGATGGGATAGTCGGCATCAGATACCTGAGAGCCGTTGTTGGTCTCGCCGGCTTCGTTGAAGTAGTCGCTCTCGGTGGTGTTGGTGTACTTGATGAGCATGTAGCCGCAAGAGTTTTCCTTGTAAGAAGCGAGGTCGGGAATTTCTTCCTGATAGCTGCCTTCGAAGAGGAGACGGCGGGGGTCACCCTTGAGAGCTTTTGAAAGCTCGGGGCGCACGCGCAGACCCGACCAGGGAGTACCGTAGTTGTTGAGCGCTGTGAGCTGTTCGGCGAGGGGGGTGTCGTCGCCATCGGCTTCCATCCAAGCACCTGCTGTGAGGTAGGTGGTGCCGCCGTAAGTTTCGGTGAAACCGATGCGCTGGGGCATACCCCAGATGATTTCGCCGTTGCCCACGTACTTGTCATTGGATGCGCAGAAGAGGTATTTGTATTCGGGAGCGAGCTCGATACCGGTGCCTACGACTTTCTTGAGAGCGTCGGCACATTCCTTCCACATAGCCTTGCCGGTGTATACCTCGGCATTGAGGTAAAGCTTGGCGAGGAGCATGTAGCCTGCCTCGCGTGAGAGGCGGCCATAGCTCTGCTGAGCAGCGGGGATGAGGAAGTCGACGTGCTCGGTGAGGTCAGATACGGTGCGCTCGAAGAGGGTCACACGGTCGCATGTCTCGGGAGTTGCGCCGGTCTCGGAGTCCTCGGTGATCCAGGGGCCCTTGCCGAAGAGGTCGATGAGGTAATAGTTGGCCAGGCCGCGGAGCACGCGTGCTTCGGCGTCCATGGCTGCGATTTCGGTATCGGTGTACCAGTTCGAGCCATATGTGGCGAGGTCGTGGATGAATACTGAAGCTACCTTGGCGAGGTGGTTTTCGCGCGAGTAAGCTGCGTAGATCCATTCGTTGTCATTGCCCCATGTGTTGAAGTTGAGCACGGTATAGCCGGGGTCATTCCATTTGTCGGAGATGAAGAATTCGTCGGCTACGATTTCCTGAAGGTTGAAGTGGCAACGTGTGAATGAGCCGGCACCGCCATCGGATACGGAGAGACCGTCGCCGGTGAGCAGGTCGTAGTACATGCTGGCAAAAACGCCGTCGAGGTCAGCCTTTGACGAGATCTCAGTGATGGTGTTGGGATCGTTCGGCTCGACGTTGAGGTCGCCTGTGCAGGAAGAGGTAGCGAAGATTGCGCTTGCCGCAACCACACCGGGAACCAGATATTTGATAAATTTCATAAATTTCCTTTTTAAACTGATTGTTGGTATAAAACAGTGTTTAGAAAGATGCGACTACGCCGAGAGAGAAGGTGATGGGTCGCGGATAAACGCTATTGTCGATACCCTTGCTGTAAGACACTTCAGGATCGAGGCCTTTGTACTTGGTGATGACGAAGGGATTCTGTACGGCACCGAAGATACGGAGGCGGAGCTGGTCCTGGATGAGGTTGTCGAATGTATAGCCGAGAGTGATGTTGTCGCAACGTACGAATGATGCGTTCTGCACGAAGTAGTTGGATGTGAGCTGCTCGGTGTTACGTGCCTGCTGGAAGAGGTATGTGTCGGCCATGATGTTGGACAGAGGCACGGTGCTTGTGGTGGGGTTGACGAAGACGTTGTTGGCCTGGTTCTTGTTGTATACCCAGTTGTCGAAGCTGCCGCGGAGCACGAAGCCGAAGTCCCAGTTCTTGAAGTTGAAGGTGTTCGACCAGTTGACTGTCACTGCGGGGAATACGCTGTGATAGAGAATCTTGTCGGCATCGGTGATGATACCGTCGCCGTTCTGGTCAACGTACACGCCTTCGAGGGGGTTGCCTTCCTTGTCGTATACCTGCTCATATACGTAGAAGCTGTAAGCGGGGTGGCCCACTTCGTGCTTTTCTACGTTGACACCGTTGTCGATGGAGCCTGTCACGCCGTTGTAGCCTTCGGCAAGACGTGTGATCTTGTTTTTGTTGTAGGCCACGTTGAGGTTTGAGTTCCAACGGAAGTATTCGGTGACGATAGGACGTGTATTGAGGTTGATTTCGAAACCTTCGTTGCGGAGGTCACCGGCGTTGATGATACCTACGTTGGAGAGGTTTGAGCCGGCGGGATAGTTGGCTTCGACGAGGAGGTCGGAAGTCTTGCGCACGTAGTATTCGATGCTACCGTTGATGCGGTTGTTGAGGAAACCGAAGTCGACGCCGACGTTCCATGTAGCTGTTGATTCCCACTTGAGGTCAGCGTTGTACTTATCGGGGTTGAGGGGGTGTACCCATTCGCCGTTGATGGGGTAGCGGTTGGTCATGTTGGAGAGGTTGTTGTAGTACTTGGCCAGGTAGGGATAGAAGTCGTTGTCGAGACCCTGCTGACCTGTGACACCGTAGCCACCGCGGATCTTAAGTTCGGAGATCCAGCTGCGTGCGCTCTCCATGAAATCTTCGTCGAGGATCTTCCAGCCGAGAGCGAATGCCGGGTAAGTACCCCAGCGGTGAGTCTTGCCGAAGCGTGATGTACCGTCGTGACGGATGGTGGCTGTGAGCAGGTAGCGGTCCATGAAGGTGTAGTTGAGACGACCGAAGAACGATACGAGCTGATATGCCTGCTTATAATAATATGTGTCGGCATACTGATAGCCTGCGTACTGGCGGAGTGATTCGTCGGCTGCATAGGCGATGGCGGGATCGACTACAGAGAATGAGTGACCTTCCTGGTCGAAGTGCTGCCATGAGTAGCCGCCGGTGACTGAGAGGTTTGATTTGATGGCTTCGAAGTCCTTGTTGTAGTTGACCAGGACGTCGAGCAGGAGCGAGAGGTTTTCGTCGAGGCTCTTGGAGCGTGTGCCGTAGCCGTCCTTGAAGTTTGTCACGGTGCCGTCGGCGTTCTTTACAGAGAAGCCGCCGAGCCATGCGTTGGGCGAGAAGGCTGAGTTGAGGTTGGCACATTCACCGTGGCTGTAGTCGTAACCGAGGTTGAGGGTGACGCTGAGCTCGCGGAGGAAGGGCATCTTGAGGTCAAACTGGATGTTGCCTACCGACTGATATACGTTTGATTTCGAATAGTAATCGTCGATGAGCGAGCGGGGGTTGACAGCCTGGAGTGTGTTGATGTCGTTACCGCTTGAGGTGGGGCCTGCCACGTTACCGGAGTTGACGTATGTTGTCCAGTTGTTGAATACGTTGCCTGCGGGGTTCTTGACGGGGAGTGTGGGGTTGAACGATACCGCGCTGCCGAGTGCGCCCTGGTCGTAAGAGTTGCGGATGTAGGCACCCTTGACGTTGGCGTTGATCGAGAGGAGGTCGTCGAAGAATTTCGGAGTGAGGTTGATGCTGCCGGTGAGGCGCTTCATGCCTGACTCACGGATGATACCCTGATTGTCGGTGTAGCCCACAGCGACACGGTAGGGCAGGAAGCCTGCGGTACCGCCTACGGAGAGGCTGTAGTCATGCGAGAATGATGTGCGGAGCACTTCTTTCTGCCAGTCGGTGTTGTACACCACGCCGTCGAGACCGATAGCAGTAGCGGGGATTGAGCCTTCGCCCTGTGTACGGTAGATGTAGTCGGCAAATTCGTTGCCGGTCATCATATTGAGGTAGTTGCGGGGAGTATTCACATAGAAGTTGGCCGAGAAGTTGACCTGCGGGCGTCCGCTCTGACCTTTCTTGGTGGTGATGATGATCACACCGTTCGACGCACGCGAACCGAAGATGGCCGTAGCCGATGCGTCCTTGAGGATGGTCATTGATTCGATGTTCTCGGGGTTGACCAGGGCGAGGGGGTTCGACGAACCGGTCACACCCTTGGAGTCCATAGGCACACCGTCGATCACGATGAGGGGCTCAGTCGTAGCCGAGAGAGACGCACCACCGCGGATCTGGATAGAAGCACCGCCTTGGGGGCTACCGCCATCGGTAGACACTACCACACCGGGGCTTGAGCCTACGAGGAGGTCCTGGGCTGATGCGGCAAGGCCAGCTTCGATTTCGTTAGGCTTAACGATACCTACCGAACCGGTGGCATCTGATTTCTTCACTGTACCGTAACCGATGGCCACGACTTCCTGAAGAGCGACTGAGTTGGTAGCCAGATGCACGTCGATGCGGGTCTGACCGTTGACTGCGATAGTCTGCGGGTCGCAGCCGATGTAGGAGAATACCAGTGATACGGTAGGATCGACAGAGATAGAATAGTTGCCGTCGTAGTCGGTAACCACACCTATATTCTCATGTCCGGCCACTGAGACGCTGGCGCCGATAGCCGGCTCGCCCTCGGGCTCATAAACCGTACCTGTAACGGTGATTTTTTGCGCTAATGCCGGGAATGCACACGTCAGCACCAAGAGAAGTGCGAAGCACGCTTTCCGAGTCATCCGAAAACAAATGTTTTGCATGCAAGATAGGTTTTTAAGTTAGTAAATATATAATCTCAATTGTTTTTTATCGATTGATATCCAGGCATGTTTAAGGTAAGCAGTATGTTCTCTCTGTTGTCTATAATTGCAAGTCGCAATGCCTTTCATGGAGCAATACTCGATTGCTGAGGCAAAGTAAAGCATTATTTTTGACTCTTACCAATTTTTAACTTCAAAAATCCTGAACATAGAGGGTATTTAACAGTTGATTGTTAATTTAACATTTAGGTCTTAACATTTGATTAATGGTTTTAACGTGTAGTAACATACCTACAACATCACAGTCCCGCGTTTGTTCAAAATACGCACAAAAAGTTCCATTTGCCGCAGAGACTCCACCGTGTCACCCAATTGAAAATTGAAAACAAGACCATAAAACCATAAAATCCATAGAGCTGACGCACAAAAGGGGGCATGCCAAATCCTTCCACACCATCAATTACTTATTGTTTTATGGTTTTCTGGTCTTTAGTACCCCTGCTGCTCCACATGC
>CANSGE010000028.1 GCA_947646295.1 uncultured Bacteroidales bacterium | reverse complement strand
TGTGAGCTCGGCCATGCGTGAGAGCTGGTCGGCCGCGGCCGACATCTTGGCGATGCTGTCCGAGAGCGAGCGTGTGTCGTCGGCGCTCAGCTCTATCCCGGCGGGTATTCCTGCTGCGGCTTTAGCCTGCGAGGGTGTTACGCCTGCGGGAGCCGAAGCTCCGCCGGCGATGACTACTCCGCCACCCGAATTGAAGTCGGGGCGGTCTTCCTCGGAGTGGCTGTCGAGCACGGGGAACACGTCTTCCCATTTATATTCCTTGGGCGGACGGTCGAATGCCGTGAGGACGAACATGAGCACATCGGTACCCATACCTATGGAGAGCAGGGTGTTGCCGCCGGGGAGGTGGAGGATTTTGAAGAGTGCGCCCCAGATCACGATGGCGGCGCCGATAGAGTAGGCGAAGTTGAAGAAGCGCTGCCCCTTCTCGCTGCTGATGAACGCGCCTATGCCGCGTTTATATTGCTGGACTTTTCCCATTGTCTTGGTATTATGAAATCGTAGGAGAGTTGATTATTTTTTCTGTTTGTTGCCTTTGGCGAATCCGATCTGCGAGCGCACGCAGCGGAAACCGATGTAAGATCGCTGTTCGTTCTGATACTCCCACATGCGGAGGTCGGAGCGGATGTTGTGTGCGACGTCTTTCCACGAGCCGCCGCGCACGATCTTGCGCTTCATCTTGTAGGGGTCTTCCTGGGCAGCGTCGTAGCGGTATTCGGGGTTGAGGTCGTTGGTGAGACGTCCCACGCTTTCGGTGTATGCCGTTGAGGTCCATTCGCTCACGTTGCCGGCCATGTCGTAGAGGCCGAAGTCGTTGGGCGAGTATGTGCCTACGCGGGAGGTGATGACATGTCCGTCGCGCACGAAGTTGCCTTCGCCGGGCTTGAAGTTGGCATAGAAGCAACCTTTGTCTTCGCTGAGGGCGAGGTCGCCGTCCCAGGGGTACATGTTCTCATCATTTCCGGCTCGGGCTGCGTATTCCCATTCAGCCTCGGTGGGCAGCCGGTAAGGCTCCACATAGATGCCTTCCTTGCCCAGTGAGCGGCGCAGGAAGTCGGTACGCCAGTTGGCGAAGGCATTGGCTTGTTCCCAGCTCACGCCCACGACGGGATAATCCGTGTATCCGCCGTGTGAGAAATACATGCGCACGTAGGGCTCGTTGTAGGAGTTTTCGAAGTCGTTGACCCAAGCCGTGGTGTCGGGATACACATTTACTATATATGTATTGAGGAAATCGTAGTCGCCGGTGAGGGGGCGCGAGATGGTCTGGCGCATGATTTCGCCCTCATCGTTGATGAATGCGGTATCCTTCGAGATGGTCGGCAGGGACGTGGAAGGTGCATGGTCGGTGTTGAGGTCGCGGCGCCGTGGGTCGAGACGGTTACGGCGGCGGGCGGCTTCGGTGTGGTTGTACACCTCATAGCGGTAGTTGAGCTGGGAGCCGTCCAGCTCGCGCACGCCTGTGATGGGGTTTGTGCGGTATACACTTTCGATGGCGCGCTGCTCATCCTCGTTGGGATTGCGCCAGGGTATGGGCTTGTTCCAGTTGAGGTGCGGTGTTACGGGATTGCCTTCGCGGTCTTCTTCGATCTTGAAGTCTTCGTTGCCGCCGTAAGCGGGGTCGGCGAGGCGTTCGCGGATGATGGAGTCGCGCACCCAGAACACAAACTGCTTGTATTTGCCGTTTGTGATCTCGGTCTCGTCCATCCAGAATCCGTCGACGGAAATGCCGCGTGCGTCGGCGGCGAGATTCCATGCGCTGTCGGCCTTCGATACGCCCACTTTCATGGAGCCGCGGTCGACGAGCACCATCCCGTAGGGGGTGGGTTCGGCCCAGGAGGTGCCACCTACGCCGGTGACTTCGCCGCCGGCCGAAGAGCGGCTCCCTGTGGCACAAGAGGCGAAAGCCGCTGCAAGGCCTGCGCCGGTGAGGAGTAGTATGGAGGTGAACTTATTCATATCAGTCCTGTTGGTTTATCAATTTAGTTACATCACGCGGATGCTGCGGTGGCGGTTTTTGTTTTTCTCGCCGAGGTTGAGTTTGAGCCGGTATCCGAGCACGATTTCGTGGCTTCCCGAAGATCCGCTGTGTATTCCGCCGGTGGCGTAGTCATAGCTGTAGCCGAGGTAGAAATCCTTGATTTCGGCTGCGAGGCTTATGATCACGGCGTCGTCCCATCGGTAGCCTATGCCGAGACTCAGAAATTTATTGTATCTGGCGCGGGCCATCAGCTCGGCGGTGGTGAATGTGAAGTCGGATTTGACTTCGAGGGCCGGCATCAATTCAAATAACGTGTTTTTTATAGGAATATTGCCCAATGCCATAAAATATAATGTACGCGCGGCCTTGAATTCGTAGATTTGCTCGCCCTCGGCATCGCCGCCGTTCTCGCCGCCCATTTTGATGGTCGGTGCGGTCAGATGCGTGGCCGAGAGGCCTGCCTGCCAGTACTTGTGGGTGTACCACAGGCCGGCTCCCACATCGAAGGCTGTACCGTGGAGTTCGGTGGTGGGGATGTCGCTGCCGGCACCTCCCTGGTGGAAGTCGTCGCCGTCGGGGATGTACACCTCCGTGCCGTCAAATTTCTGGTCGAGCATGCCCAGCTGTACGGCGGCCGTGAATTCGCCTCCGAATTTCTTGAATTTGTAGCCCACCTGCGCGCCGATGTTCAGCGAGTTGTAGAGGCCTATGCCCTCCTGCTGGGCCACCAGGCCCACGCCGATGCGCTTGGTGGCTATCTTGACGGGCATATCCGCCGTGGCAAGGAAAGTCTTGGGCGCGCCGTCGATACCTACCCACTGCAGGCGTCCGGCGGCGCGGATGTTGATGAAATCGGTGCGGCCGATGGCGGCGGGGTTGTGCAGCGATGGCAGTTCGTAGAATTGCGAGAACTGGGCATCGG
Source organism: uncultured Bacteroidales bacterium (assembly GCA_947646295.1). Lineage (GTDB taxonomy): Bacteria > Bacteroidota > Bacteroidia > Bacteroidales > Muribaculaceae > CAG-873. Next base: position 12,895 of record CANSGE010000028.1, on the reverse strand, counting down.
TCTGTGCACTCGCCACGATGGCTATGTGCAGGGCGAGTATGAGCAGTATGACTATGCGGCGCATTTATTCAAAGTAAAAGGTGAGTACTATCATCTTCGACGTGGCTTTCGAGAGCGAATTGGTGAATTTGAGCCGCGTGGGGTCATCCGCCAGGTCGGGGCGGTCCTTCACCAGCACGTCGGCCAGGCCGAAGCAGAATTTAAGCTCGGGTATCAGCTTGAAATAAGGCAGATAGAAGTCGCAGCCGAAGCCCACGGAGATGAAGAAATCCGACGAGCTGAGCTTGATTAAGTCGGAGCGCTTCTTGGCCACGTCGAATGCCGGCATGATGCCGCCCACCACGTAAGGCCGGGCGTTGCGCACACGCTGGGCCGCAAATTTGAGGTCGACGGGGAGCACCACGTAGGTGGTCTTGATATTCTGGCGCTCCTCGGCGCCGGTGGTGAGCTCGCGGAAGCGTATGTCGCGTGAGCCGAACATCATGCCCGGGGCAAAACGCAGCGAGAAGTAGTTGTTGAGGCGCAGAGCTATCAGGCCGCTCACGTTGAATCCCGGGGCATATCCCGGCTGCTCGGCGCGCCACTCCTCACCCTCGTCGGTGATATAGCCGTTGTGGCACAGGCGCAGGTCCATGGCCTGCGCGCCGAAGGAGAAGCCCAGATGCCAGCGGCGCAGGTCGGCATAGGGGCGGTTTTCGAGCTTGTCGTTGAGCCGGCGGGCCTGTGCCGGCTGGCATCCTGCCACCACAGCCAGTATACTGATGATAATGATTGAAAGCTTTTTCATTGATTCATTAACGCGGAATCACGCTGAATATTGTGTGAACCATGCGCCCGCTGTGTGCGGTAACTATCATTTTTATCACAAAAAATATTGTTGCCATGAAAATATTTTGTATCTTTGACCGTTTTAACACCCGTTTATTGTCAACCATAGATCCTATGCTGAAAAAATACATCGCCGCTGCAGCAGCCTTAGTGCTCGCTCTCAGCTCTTTCGCACAGTCTTCCGGCGCCAAGGTGCAGGCCGCCGGTATCGCGTTCTACAACTTGGAGAACCTCTTTGACACCATCCCCAACAACCCCCTCGGACGCGACCTCGAATACACGCCCGGCGGCTCCAATCAGTGGGACTCCCGTAAGTACAACAATAAGCTTCACAACCTCTCCGAGGCCATCGCCTCTTTCACCACCCGCATGACCCCCATCGGCCCGGCCATCATAGGCGTGAGTGAGATCGAGAACATCACCGTGCTGCAGGACCTCGTGGCCCAACCCGCCATCAAGGACTGGAATCTTCAGATCTGCCACCACGACTCCCCCGACCGCCGCGGTGTCGACGTCGGTCTGCTCTACAATCCCCGCTACTTCAAGGTAGAGAATGTCACCAACCACCGCCTCACCGCCGTACCCTATGCCACCCGTGACCAGATGTGCGTGGTAGGCTCTCTGATGGGACAACGCATCGCCGTGATCGTCAATCACTGGCCCTCGCGTCTCGGCGGACAGGAAAAGTCAAGCCCCAACCGTGAGGCAGCTGCCGCCCTCAACGTCGCCATCGCCGACTCTCTCTGGCGCATCGACCCCACTATCGGTGTCATCACCATGGGTGATATGAATGACGACCCCCAGGATAAATCGTGCGCCAAGGTGCTCGGTGCCAAGAAAGACCCCAAGAAAGTGGGCGAACACGAATTCTACAACCCCTTCTGGAAGATGCTCGACGACGGCATCGGCACTCTCGCATACAAGAGCTCATGGAACCTCTTCGACCAGATAATCATCTCAGGCAACCTCGTGCATACACCCGAAAATCAGTGGCATTTCCTTAAATCAATCGTTCACAACCACGACTTCCTCAAAGACACCGAGGGCAATCGCCAGGGCTACCCCAAGCTTACATTTGCTGCGGGATCTTCCCACAACGGATAATCCGACCAATTCCCCACAGAAATAATACTCTTCCGAATGGAAAAACCTGAAAAATAACTACATAAACAAACGACATATTTTCTAATCTTCAATCATTATGAAAAAACTACTACTCTCACTTGCTTGTGTACTCGGTATGAGCGGCCTCGCTTCTGCCAAGGAATACACAATCAACATCGCCGACAATGGTGGTACAAAAGCCTGGACAATCGCTGCCGATGAGCAATCTATGACAGGCGCTCTCGCCGCCACCGACGGCACAGTCTTCTCAGCTACCGTGTCGAAAGGTACTTCCAACACCTCTCTTGCCTCAAGCCAGTCTGATGACCTCATCAAGGTTTATAAGAATTATGGAATCTCTATCACCGGCAAGGGAATTACAAAAATCGTATTCCAATGCACCAAAGGATATACGGACGCATTTACTTTACCTGAAAATGGCGGCGCATGTGAAGCTGACGAAACTGCATACACCGTTACTTGGACCGGTTCGGCTGATACATTTACCGGTACCGCTCCGGTACAGGTGCGTATCTCCAGCATGACCATCACAGCCGACGACGGCTCAGGCGACGTGGTGCTTCCTCCCACTCCCGAGATCGAGACTGTAAGCAATATCGCCGGCTTCATCGAAAAATGTACCACCGCTGACTATCCCTCTGTCACCATTGACGCTCCCGTCACCGCTATCTATCAGAATGGCAACAACCTCTATGTAAAGGACGCCAGCGGCTACCTCCTCGTGTTCGGTGCCGTAGGCCAGACCTACAACAATGGCGACGTGATCCCCGCAGGTATCACCGGTAAGGCTCAGGACTACAGTGGCGTATACGAACTCTCTTCCCCCGTGACCTCCTCTTTCGCCGCCGGTACAGCTGGCGCAGCCGTAGAGCCCGAAGCTCTCGGCCTTGACGAAATCTCCACCGAGCAGGCCAACTATTACGTGATCGTAAACGACGCTACTATCGAAGCTATCGAGGGCGAGGACATGAACTTCAATCTCACCGCAGGTGGCGAGACTCTCGTGCTCCGCAATAAGTTCAAACTCGAAACCATCCCCACCGGCGAAGGCTATACAGTGAAAGCATTCGTAGGCACTTTCGGCGATGCCGCACAGCTCTATCCCGTCGAGATCCTCTCTGAATCCGGCAAAGAGACTGTCGCTACTCCCACATTCTCCGTAGCAGCCGGTGCAGTAGCTGAAGGCACACAGGTTGAAATCGAATGTGCCACCGAAGGCGCCTCTATCTTCTACACCATCGACGGTACTGAAAATTGGCTCCCCTACACCGAAGCTATCGCCATCAACGAAGCCCTCACACTCAAGGCTTACGCTACAAAGGACGGCATGGACAACTCAGCCGTTGCTACCGCCGACTACACCATCAAGGTCGTAGCTCCCATCACCGGTACTGAGGCTATGTTCAACTTCGTTGAGCCTGCCACTCTCGATCCCGCTACCGAGGTATCATCCAACTCCAACTCTCCCGAGCATCCTCTCGATGGCGTGACATTTACAAGCAACGGTATCGAAGTCACTGCTACAGGTGGCACATCAGTGCCCCGCATCTGGGCTTGCTACAACCATGGCAACGAATACCGTCTCTACAATGGCGCTACCCTTACCGTAGCCGGTGCCAACGCTGAGATCCTCATCACATCTATCGAATTTGCCGGTGACCAGCTCACTGCTATCCAACCCAATGCTGAAGGCTCATCTTCATCTTATACATGGACTGATGCCGAAGGTCTCAATAAAGTTGAGTTCCCCATCGTGACCAAAGGCTCGTACAAACGTGCCGATATCACCACTATCAAGGTTACCTTCAAGAAAACATCAGGCATCGCCGACGTTGAAATCGACGCAAACGCTCCCGTGGAATACTTCAACCTCCAGGGCGTACGCATCGAAGGCGAGCTCACCCCCGGCCTCTACATCCGTCGCCAGGGCAACGCCGCTGCCAAGGTGCTCGTGCGATAAGCAGGATACACATTAATATATATAAGTACATCCTAATGATCCCGGGAAGCGTTGAGTGCTTGCCGGGATTATTTTTTCTACTTATATGCACCCGATTGCCTAATTTTGATTATCTTTGCAAAAAATTTTGAAATCATGAAAAAAGTTGAACGTCTTCTCGCAGAAAAGCTTCTCAAAATCAGTGCTATCATCCTTCAGGTCGACAACCCCTTCACTTGGGCATCGGGATGGAATTCACCCATCTATACCGACAACCGCAAGACTCTGTCGTACCCTGAAATCCGCTCATTTATCAAAGTAGAGCTCACACGCCTGATCATGGAGTCGTTCAAGGAAGTTGATGTAATCGCCGGTGTCGCTACAGGTGCGATTGCCCAGGGAGCTCTCGTGGCCGACCTCATGGGTGTGCCTTACGTATACGTGCGCTCAACTCCCAAAGATCATGGACTCGAAAACCTCATCGAGGGCAATATCGTCCCCGGCCAGAAAGTCGTGGTCATTGAAGACCTCGTCTCTACAGGCAAATCTTCCCTCAAAGCAGTCGAGGCTATCCGTTCAGCCGGCGGTGAAGTTGCCGGCATGGTTTCTCTGTTCAACTATGGCTTCCCCGTCGCCGAGGAAAATTTCCGTCGCGCAGGCGTCAAACTCTACTCTCTCAGCAATTACAACGCCATGATCGAGGCCGCTCTCGCCACAAACTACATCCAGGAATCCGACGTGGATACACTCAAGGAATGGCGTCAGGATCCCGCCAACTGGACTCCCGCCAAAAAGTAATCCTCTGCATCCCTATGGCTACTTTTACCTCAAAACCCGTCATGGTGCAGCAATCAGCTGCCGCCATATCAGATAAATTCTCAGATATGACACGCCTGCAGGACATCATCGACCGCATGCCTCAGGCCGAACGCGATAAAGTAGGCGATGTAGAGCTTACCGCCGACTCAATCATCATCAATACCAAGCAAGTGGGCGCGATATCGCTCAAAGTCACCGAGCGTACAGAATCGCTGGTGAAATTCACCGCCGTGGGCTCACCCGTGCCCATGTATCTGATGGTCAACCTCCGCGCCGCCGGTCCCGAGGAGACTGAAGTCTCCACCGCAATGGATGTCGACATACCGCCATTCCTCAAGCCGATGGTCGGCGGAGCCATGCAGAAAGCCGTCGATCAGTTCGGACAGCTCATCGCCAAACTCGCCTGATAGCACAAATGAAATCCAAATCTCTCTCCCATATAATTACCACCTTTGCCGCCGCGATACTTCTCATGATCTCGGCGGCATCTTGTCATCATGTCGACAATAAACGCCTCCCCCTCTCGGCGGTCAATATCGTATTCTGGACCGAAGGTGATTGGGTCACCTGGGGAGTCACCGGCGCAGCCCAAAGCCGACGCTTCATACGTCAGGACCGCGTGCCTGCCAATTTCCCGTACACCGTGAGCACATACACCGGATTCGGGGGTGTGCTCTTGTGCACCACTTATGCCGGAGAGCCCGTGGCCTACGACCTTGCCTGCCCCGTGGAATGCAATTCGCAGATCCGTGTGGCGGTCACAGAAGATATGGTGGCCGAGTGCCCCAAGTGCCACAGTACGTACGACATTTTTTCGCTCTACGGACATCCCCTCAGCGGCCCCGCCGCTACCGACGGCTTCGGCCTGCAGCTCTACCGCGTAGGCCCCGGCCCATCCGGCGAAGCCTACGTCGTCACCCGCTGACCTCCCCCATTTTACATCATATCTTGTACAGCATATGCCAGCCCGCAGGAGGCATATAAATCTCGGAATTCATCATCGAGTCCCCTTACCGCATGGTGTATCTTCTGATTTTTTATATACTCGATTACGCCACTTTTGGAAGACGCGCTGATAGAAGCTGCAAAATATTCGTGCGCCCAACCCTCAAAATCCGGAAAACGGCTGTCACGCTTCATCCATCCGCTTGATTTCGCTTTGATGACAGCGACAAAATCAGCCAATGATACCGAAGCTTTGAGATCTACCAATATGTGAATGTGGTTTCTGGTTCCGCCTATTCTCAATAATTTACTCTTGGTATTGGTGATTTCTGCCCATATAAAGCGATATATATCTTCATGATAAGCTTCCGGCATAGTGCATTTGCGTTGTTTTGTGCAAAATACAATATGAAAAAGTGCTGATACTTTACTCATTACAGATAAGTTTTTAGCAAAGATACACAAAAGTACGTATAATGCAACGAATATCAGCAATTAATGATGCTTATAAGGCAGCGACGGGCTCCGGGCCGTCGAGATGCCCCACGCACTTTAGGTTACAGAGACGCTACGTAGCGCCGAGGGATGGCGTCTTGAGGTACTTTAGGCTACAGAGCGGCTACGTAGCGCCGGGGCGTCCTCAGGATGGCCACAGAGCCGCGCCGAAGCGTCGGGGGCGTGGGGGCCTCGTCGCGACGGAGCGCCGGGACGGCGCGAGGTTGTGGTAAACCCCGCCTTTAGGTGGGGCACGCCATAGCAGAGGATATAGAGGTTCGGAGAACCGATGTTGTGTATACCACCATGTGGTGTCATAAGGCCCCGCTCCTCAGTATGGCTACAGAGCAGCGAGGTAGCGCCTGGCCGTCGAGATGCCCCCGCATTTTAGGCCACAGAGCCGCGACTTAGCGCCGGGGCGTGGGCGCCTTGTCGCGACGGAGCGCCGGGACGGCGCGAGGTTGTGGTAAACCCCGCCTTTAGGTGGGGCACGCCATAGCAGAGGATATAGAGGTTCGGAGAACCGATGTTGTGTATACCACCATGTGGTGTCATAAGGCCCCGCTCCTCAGTATGGCTACAGAGCAGCGAGGTAGCGCCTGGCCGTCGAGATGCCCCCGCATTTTAGGCCACAGAGCCGCGACTTAGCGCCGGGGCGTGGGCGCCTTGTCGCGACGGAGCGCCGGGACGGCGCGAGGTTGTGGTAAACCCCGCCTTTAGGTGGGGTACGCCAAAGCAAAGGGTATAGAGGTTCGGAGAACCGATATTGTAGGCCAAGCGACGCAACATACCAATTCCACTTGCACAGCATCTCAACGCGGCTTATCTTTGCACCATCAACTAAAATCAAATCCCTTTCTTAAATATTGTTATAAAATATCACTATTTTAATCTTAAAACTTTGATTTTCTTAAAAGTTGATATATCTTTGCTTTCTGAAAGAAAACTCACCTAAAAATTCTTCTTTATGAAAAATCTACTACTTGCTACCATGCTTGCTACGGCGGCATCGGCTACAGCCGGAGTGTTCGAATTCTACCCGAATACATATCCGGATGCGCCCACCCCTGCGCAGGCTCCGGCATCTCGTGCCGATGACAGTTCATTTGAGTTTACATATGCTGTAGGCTCCGTTCCTCCAGGAAGTATCCGTCACGAGAGTACATATATCGGTGCACCTTTCGGCGCAGCTTTTGAGCTCACAAAAGACAATACCTCTGTCTTGGCAGGCGACAAGATCACATCCATGGTGATCTGGACAGGTGTCAACAGCAATCTTTCATCAATCGCAAAGAAGCCCGTCAATTCCATTACCAATGTTGAGATTTTTCTCACTTACGACCTCGACGGCGAACCCTTCTATACCCAATCAGCCAAGCTCGGCCGCGACGGCTACAGCAAAAATACGATAGCCCTCACCACTCCCTACACTATCGAGGCCGGCAAGCCCGTATATATCGGTTACACTGCAAAGATAGCCACCAGCTACGATTACTATTGGGTGATCGACGATACCCCCACCACAAACGAAGCCGGCGGTTGGGTAGGCTTCAAGAAAGCCGGTGATCAGAAAATGGTATGGGACAACATCTGCAGTTACTATGGCTCGCTTTTCAATGGCGTCATCATCGAAGGCGACAATATGCCCGAAAACCAGATGATCGCAAATGCTATCGACCTCCCCTACAACGTCGAGCAGAATAAATCTACCGACATCTTCCTCTCGGTCATCAACCGTGGCCTCAACGAAGTCAAAAACTTCGAGCTGAGCTATCAGATTGACGGTGGTGCCGTGACTTCTCGCACTTTCGAAGTGCCCGCAGGCTACGACTTCTCATACAACGGTGCCATGACTATCCAGATGCAGGGCGTGCAATTCGCCTCTGCCGACAAGGATAGCGAAATCAGCGTATGGGTATCCAAAGTCAATGGCGTCGACAACATCTACACCGATTCAAAAGTGACCGGTTCGACCTATGTTATCCCTCAGGGCGGTGCTTACCAGCGCAACGTCCTCGTTGAGGAATTCACAGGTACAGGTTGCGGCTGGTGCCCCTCCGGCATCGTGCTCATGGATCTCATCCGCGAGAAATACACCGATGGCACAGTAATCCCCGCAGCAGGTCACTCAAGCGAGATTGGCGGACCTGATCCGATGCAGTGCGACAAGTACTACAATGGCGTGATGAATTTTGTACGCAACCGCGTGGAATCATTCTCATATCCCTCGTTCATCTACGACCGTCGCATATCTACATACAGCCCCGTGACCACCATGGAGCTCATGCTTGCTGCTCTTGACGACGAACGCGCTGTGCCCACATATGCAAAAATCAATGCCGTAGGTTCATTCTCTGACGATAAGAAAACTCTCAACGCTTTTGCAGAGGTGACCTTCGGTATCAACATCACCAACACCGACAACGCCTATCGCATCGGATACCTTGTGACCGAAGACAATGTAGGTCCCTACAACCAGCTCAACAACTTTGCTACCGGTACAGGTGGCGAATGCTACGGATGGGAGCAGAAACCCTCTACCGTAAGCTGGATGTACGACGATGTTGTCCGTGCCACAAACTCTTATCCCGGTGTGGCATGCCTCCCCGCTGAAATCAAAGCCGGACAGACCATCACCGTCCAGCCCGTCGAACTCGACCTGAGCGCCGTAAGCAACCCCGATAACATCCGGCTCATCGCCATGATCATCCGTACATCCGACATGGAGATCGTCAACGCCGGTACTGTATCCGCTGCCACAATGGCCGGTATCGAGGATGTCGCCGCCGACGCTTCTGCCGCAGCACACGCTATCGCAGGCGCAGGCTTCATCACCATCGCAGGTGATTACAACTCGGCTGCCGCCTACAACCTCGCAGGCGTCAAAGTGGCCGACTTCGCAAATGCTACCGTTTCGCTCCCCGCAGGTATCTACATCGTCAACATCGACGGTGCAGCCGCCAAGGTGATCGTGAAATAATTTCCGTAGACACACATCAGATAGCCCGGCCATTTCTGTGACCGGGCTATCTTTTTTCCCATTTGATTGTTTAAAGTACATGAACGGTACACTTATATGTCTATTATTGCCCTTCGCGGGCACTACTCTCGGGGCTGCGTGCGTATATCTGATGCGCGACGGCATCCCCGGGCGTCTGCAGAAAACACTCCTCGGCTTCGCCGCCGGGGTCATGGTGGCCGCATCCGTGTGGTCGCTGCTCATTCCTGCCATGGAGATGAATCCGCAGGGCGGCTGGCCGCAGGTGCTCCCGGCTGCCGGCGGCATTGCTCTCGGCATGGCATTTTTGTATATTCTCGACAAAATCACCCCTCACCTCCATTTTGTCGATGGTGTCAGCGAAGGCCCGCGCAGCCATCTGTCCCGCACCGCCAAACTCACTCTCGCCGTCACGCTCCATAATATCCCTGAAGGCATGGCCGTAGGCGTGAGTCTTGCCGCCGCCCTGGAGCACAGTCCGGTAGTCAGTCTCGCAGCCGCGCTCGCACTCTCCCTTGGTATCGCGATACAGAATTTCCCCGAGGGCGCTATCGTGTCCATGCCACTGCGCACGGCCGGCAATTCACGCAACCGCTCATTCATGATAGGCATGCTCAGCGGTGCAGTCGAGCCCGTAGCAGCCGTGCTCACCATGATAGCCGCATCATTCCTGCTGCCCTCCATGCCGTATCTGCTCTCATTTGCGGCAGGGGCGATGCTCTACGTCGTAGTGGAGGAAATCATACCCGAGACACAGGAGGGTGCCCACTCCAATCTCGGCACTCTCGGATTCGCGCTCGGCTTCATCCTCATGATGACACTCGACTGTATCGGCTGACATAAAAATGACCCGGCCGTCGATGTCGCGGCCGGGTCAGTCCGATGATCGGTATATTGTCAAAGTGTGTAAGAGAGGGGATACTTTTTACCGTCGATGCTCACTTCGAGGCTTGCGCCGTTCGCACTGTCATTATCAGTGTATTCCGCCTTGATATCGTGCTTGGCGGCATCCGCAGGATAGATCACAGTGATAAGACGCACAGGCTTTTCGGCACTCTTCTGTGCATGGAAGGCATATGCCGGACGCGGATATTTCACACGGTAGAGCGGCGAAGTCCACCCTTCCTCCGATGTCATGTCTTCGGCTCCGAATACCTGAAGGGTGATGTTGTTGCCGTCGGCAAAGCTTGTGCTCACTGACTTATGCTCCTTGTCTTCGATGGGCTCGGAGGGTAGCAGGTGATAGTTGAGTGCTACATTACCTTTGGCCTCTCCGTACGCTTCGTCGGCTATCACAAAGAAGCTGTGCTCTACGAAAAATACAGCTCTGCGATGGGTCAGGCCCTCATAGCCGGGAGTTTCCACCACGGTAAGGTCACAGTAGTCCCCGGTCTCCCATTTGAGCAGCTGCGACACGCGGGTGGCCAGGGTACGGCCGTCCAGCGTCAGCGTATTGTGCGCGGCTGTGCGGCGGAACCATTCGCGCTGCTTCAGCACTTCCTCGTCGCCCCCGTAGATGAAGCTGCCCGAATCCGGGAAGAAGTTGCGACCGTTGGCCCATAGCTCGAAAGTGCCGTTGTCAAACTGGTTGTGCCATTCGCCCTCGGGACCGGCTTTGAGTATCATCATCGTCGACTGAGGTGTCCAGCCGTTGCGCAGAATGTAGAAACCTCCCGCAGGGAACGCTTTGGAGTTGTAGCCCGGTAGCGCGCCTTTTTCACCTTCCGAGGTGAAGTAGAGCAGGGGATTGTTTTCGGGGAAAAATTTGAGCCACGAATTGTACGTGCCCATCATGTCGCGTTTTGTCTTCTGGCGGCTGTCGCTGAAAAGGGGCATCGTGAAGTCAGGATAGCACATATTGTATGTAAATTCCATCATCTTCTCCATAGCCGTCATATATTCGTCAGAGAACTCTCCGTGGTAGCCGTTGGCGTTCATCATCCGGAGGGCTTTCCCGAAGATGTTCACACAATCAAGATGGTAGCCCGGGTCAAGTTCATACTGTACTCCGTCAGGGAGTATCTGCTTGCCGATTTCACGGTTGAGGATATCCACCCCGGTCTTGCGCCATATCGTGGCATCCTTGAATTCCGGGAAAAAGCAAGCCGCATAGATCACGCGCTGAGCTTCGAAGAGCAGATGGTTGCCCTCGGCTGAATAGTGACTGTTGGCAAAGTCGGCATGACGGTGATAGTTGTCCAGGAAGTCGATGAGGAAGTCAGCCGTGAAATTGGGTGAAGGCAGGAAGAGATCAAATTGCTCTATCTGATGCTCGAGGCGGTCACAGACTTCGAGCGGACGCCATGCGAAGTACACATTGTCCACTTCTTCCATCCCTGAATCCTTGATGCCGTCAAAGGAAGTGAGCGGATTTTTTTTGATCCAGTCACGGTATTGGAGCATCCACTCGATCGCGTATTTCTCGTCGCCGGTCACGCGATAGGTTTTGCCCATCGGCACCCACCACTTGGTGCGGTGGAGTTGCCAGCGCAACTCATTATCTTTTACCGGCCAGTATTGCCAGTCGATATCATCGCCGTAGAAGTACGAAGGCTGGTAGCCGCTGTGGGCAAAAAATTTGTGCTCGAGACCTTCGTCGGCCCAACGGCGTTCTTCATCCGACAGCTTCGGGTCGGCGGGGTCCACTCCCACACTTTTCACATCCGTGCGATGACGGAAGTAGTCGAGCAGATCCAGCGACGCGAGCGAGTCATTGCCTTCGCGGTGATGCTGGGCCACGAGTTCGAGCCCGGGACGGCTCAGGTCGAGACGGTCAATTACCTCTCCGGCCGGTGCAGCCGATACCGTAAGTGCAGGGATGAGGAAGTAGAGGGCAAGTAAGATGTTGGAATATTTCATAAATAGAATGTAGATGTTTTAGAAACCGTTGTTATTCATTCCTTTCAGTGCGTGATTACTTTGCATTTCCTTCAGAGGGATAGGGAAGAGCTCATGTTGGCCGTGGATGAAATTGCTGTTGGCCAGATAGGGCTTGTTTGTCCCGCTGTTCACAGTCGAGCTTTCGCCCACCATCTTGATGGCCTTGTCGAGCACACCCCAGCGGATAAGGTCATATTTGCGCTGGCCTTCGAATGCAAGCTCGAGTCCGCGCTCGAAGTAGAGCGCCACGCGCAGCTTACCTTGCTCGGTGCTGTCGTCTATAAATTGATTGACCGGCATTTTTGCGAGATTGCGACCTATGAAACGCTGATAATTTGACACCGACAGTGGAGTGGCGCCTGCGCGCTGGCGCACCGAGTTGAGCAGATCCCAAGCCATGGAGCTTTCGCCAAGTTCGTTGTAGGCTTCAGCGGCCAGGAGCACCACATCGGCATACCGCAGCGGGCAGAAATTTATGTCACCGTAGTTCATGTTTTTGTTAGCTTGTCCGGCAGGCATCCATTCGCGGCGCCATTTACCGAGATACCACGAAGTATTGGGACGCGTCTGCTGTGTATGTTCTTTGGTATCGGCGTTCCATATGTAGCGGTATGTGCAGATGACGATATCGCGGCGTTCGTCGGTTTCCTCAAAGAAATCATACCATTCGGGTATCACGAAGAAAAATCCCTGTCCGCGGCCCATATAGTTGGCAGCCTCAGTGGTGGCGATGCCTGTGGGTGCAGCCACCACGGGGCCGTTGTAGATACCCCAGCCCGAGCCGTTGCGGCGACCTTGGTCGTGGTACATGGCCACTTCCCAGATATCCTCCTTGCTGTTGAGCACTGAGCCTGAGACATCCTTGA
>CANSGE010000027.1 GCA_947646295.1 uncultured Bacteroidales bacterium | reverse complement strand
GGCCTTGAGCATGGCGCGCGGTGAGATGTCGCCTTCGGTGACCCCGCGGCGAGGGCCGGAGCGTCCGCGCTTGTCGCGGCCGGCGGTATAGTCGAAGTATTCGTTGGCGAAATTCGATGCTATCTGAGCGAGCAGGGCGAATGCCATGCAGAGTATGCCGGGGGTGAGGTCGCAGAGGCCCGAGCGGAATGCCCACCCCCATGCCACGAGTACACCGGCGATGGAGACGGGGAGTGTGCGCAGGCGAGTAGCTTCAATCCATGCTTTCACTTTCATATGTATTCAGAGCGTGTATTTGTGTGCAAAGTTACGATATCTTGGAGATAAAACAAAAAAAAGCACCTTGCGGCTGCAAGGTGCTTTGGTATGAAGTTGTTGAAAAATTATTCAGCTTCTTCGATAGTCACGGCGCGGTCGAGTGCTACGTATTTTTCGCCGAGGTCGCAGAGGTTACCATTGTTGATGGTAGCTGTGAGCTGTGATTCGGGAACGCCGCACTTAACGAGCTTGTTGTAAACGCCGTTCACACGGTTGTGACGGAGACGAGTGTTGATAGCGTCATTACCGGTGTAGTTGTCGGCCCAGCCAGTGAGGACGTACTTGGTGTCGGCGTTGCTCTTCATTACGTTGGCAATAGCGTCGAGTACGTTGTTGTCTTCGCGGGTGAGGCGGTAAACGTTGATGGGATAGTAGATAGTAGCGAGGGGAGCTTTTTCAGCTTTTTCTACTACAGCAGGACGGTTGAGGCAGTCGCGGAGCTGAGCTTCGAGGTCAGCGATGCGAGCGTCAGCAGCTGCGAGACGAGCGCGGAGAGCGTCGCAGTTTTCTGCAGGGGGGCAAACGGGTACCACGGGGTGGTGCCATTCGCGGTCGTTGAAGTTGTAGGTAAGACCGAGGTAAGCCTGAACTGCGAGGTAAGTGCGGTTGGTGCTTGCGTTCTGGATGTCATGAACACCGTCGATAGCAGAAGCGCGGAGATCGAGGAAGATCTGCATCTGCTTGCTGATGTTGAAAGAGTTGATCAAGCCGGCACGGAAAGTGAGGACGCGGTCGTCAGCATTTTTCCAACCGTCGGGGTTGTTCTGGCCGTCGAGTTTGTGGATCATTGTCCAGTAGCCACCGGCACCCATGTAGAGAGTGAGGTTGTACCAGCGACCGGGGTGGTAACCGCAGAAGAGGTTTGTGAGGTTGGCCATCACGTCGAAAGCCGGACCGATGTAGCTCTGACGGGTCTTGTAGAAGCCGTTAGAGGTGGGTTCGTTGGGGAGCCAGCCTGTAGAACCGGCTTCGCCGAGACCTTTGGCGCTCATCCATTCTGCACCGATGCGGGCACCCCAAACGGGAGTGAACCACTTGCCGACGTAGAGGTTAGCTGCGGGAGCGATACGGTCACCGAAGTCGCGGTGTACGTCGTGGTGAGAGAAGTAAGCGTCGATACCACCCTGTGCGGTGATAAACCAGTTGTCCTTGAACGAGTTGATCAGATAGCCTTGAGAAGCATCTTCAACATACTGAACTTCCTGGGCTTCCTGGGCGCTGAGCGACGAGCCGAAAAGGGCGCAAGCGCAAGCGAGCAATGTAATTTTCTTCATAGGAATTACAGTTAATATTGGTTGAATGAATAATGTTTATTCGTATTGATGTAGAATTTGGGCGCTAAGTTATAAACTTTTTCTGACATAATAACTAAAAAAACTAAAAAAATGTTGAGTAGCACCCGCACTTTTAACTAAAAAATATCTGCGGGTGCCAAAACATATCAGTTTTCTGTGTCAATTTTGCCGTCAGAGATGATGCTTTTGATGCGATTGAAGATGTTGTCGGGTGTGAAGCCGAATTTTTCGTCGAGTACCTTGTAGGGTGCCGATGCGCCGAAGCGGCTCAGGCCGAAGACTCCGCCGCGGAAGCCGCGGATGGAGCGGATGACCGAGGGCAGCCCTGCTGTGAGGCCGAACATTGGTATCGACGAGGGAAGTACCTCGGCGCGGTAAGCTTCGGTCTGCTCGTTGAAGAGGCCGATCGAGGGCACTGATACGACACGTGCGGGAATACCGTCGGCTGCGAGCATTTCGGCTACCTCGCAGAGCAGCGATACCTCGGAGCCGTTGGCTACGAGTGTGATGCGTGCGTCGGTGGGGTCGAGCACCACGTATCCGCCACGGCGGGCTTGTTCGGCAGCTTTGCGGCGCGATGTGCCTGCGGGGGCGGGGAGGTCCTTGAGGTCCTGGCGGGAGAGTATGAGAGCTGTCGGGGTGGCATCGTTGTGCATGGCCATATCCCAGCATACGAGTGTCTCGGCGGCGTCGGCGGGGCGCAGGGCGAGCAGCGAGGGGCGGCCTTCGAAGTTGCGCACTTCCTCGAGCAGGCGTATCTGAGCTTCCTGTTCGATGGGCTCGTGAGTGGGGCCGTCTTCGCCTACGCGGAAAGAGTCGTGCGTCCATACATACTTGACGGGCAGCTCCATGAGAGCGGCCATGCGCACGGCGGGTTTCATATAGTCGGAGAATACGAAGAATGTACCGCAAGCGGCCTGCATGCCTCCGTGGAGCACGATACCGTTGCATATCGAGGCCATGGTGAGCTCAGCCACACCGGCGTGGAGGAATCCTCCGGAGAAGTCGTCGCGGGTGAGTGCTTTCGCGCCACCTTTGATGAAGCCGTCGGTCTTGTCGGAGTTGGCAAGGTCGGCCGAGCTTACAATCATGTTGCCGACGTGCTGTGCGAGATATTTGAGGAAGTCGGATGACGCTGTGCGGGTAGCGATATCGGCTTTGAGCTGGATGCTGTCGTAGTCGATGGCGGGAATCTCGCCGCTGATGTATGATGAGAGAGTGGCAGCCTCGGCGGGGTTGGCCTGGGCCCATGCAGCGTGGCGGGCACGGCGCTCGGCTACGATCTTGCGGAGCTCGTCGTTGCGTTCGGCGTAGAGTTTCGCAGCGTCGTCGAAGATGGTGAAGGGGTCATCGGGATTGCCACCGAGGTGCTTGATGGTGGCGGCGAAGTCAGCGCCTGATTTGCTGAGGGGCTGTCCGTGTGTGGAGCACTGGCCTTCGAACGAATCGCCTTCAGCGGTCACGGCACCGAGGCCCATGATGGTGCGTCCGAGGATGAGTGTGGGGCGTTTTTGCTCGGCCTGGGCGGCTGTGATGGCGTCGGCGATCTGAGCGGCGTCGTTGCCGTCGATTTCGATGACGTTCCATCCCCATGCACGATATTTTGCTGCGTAATCTTCTTCGTCGACTTCAGCGACGTCGGTCGAGAGCTGCACGCCGTTGCAGTCGTAGAACATGATGAGGCGGTTGAGGCCGAGGTGTCCGGCGATGCGTCCGGCGCCCTGCGAGATTTCCTCCTGTATGCCGCCGTCGGATATGAAGGCGTAGGTGTAGTGGCTCACTGTCTCGCCGAAGCGGGCTGTGAGGAAGCGCTCGGCTATGGCGCAGCCGACGGCCATTGTGTGGCCCTGGCCGAGGGGACCTGATGTGTTTTCGATGCCGCGGCGCGGATCCACTTCGGGGTGTCCGGGAGTGGGAGAGCCCCACTGGCGGAACTGGCGCAGCTCATCGAGGGTGTACTTGCCTGTGAGGGCCAGTACGGAGTAGAGCATAGGCGACATGTGTCCGGGGTCGAGGAAGAATCGGTCGCGGGCAAACCAGGTGGGATCGTCGGGGTCGGTGACCAGGAAACGCGAGTAGAGGACATTGACAAAGTCGGCGCCTCCCATCGCCCCTCCGGGGTGTCCGGATTTTGCTTTTTCGACCATTGAGGCAGCCAAAATTCTGATATTGTCGGCTGCGTGTTTCATTAATTGGGTATCCATGTCGTTATGCTAAATAGATTAGGTATGTTTCACATAAAATAAGCGGCGGGCGGAGGAGCCCGCCGCTATAATATTACGTTGCAGAGCGATTAAAGTTCAGCCACGACGCCGTCCTCTTCGAGAATTTCACGCTGTGAGCTTGCCGGTTTTGACAATACCACGGCATAGATGAGCATATATATCCAGAGAGCTACGGGGAGCCAGAAGCTTGCGAGGATGTTGCTGTCGGCGATGAGGCTCTGTACCACGGGCCAGATGCCGCCGCCGCATACCATCACCATGAAGAGGCCGGATGCGAGGGGGGTGTATTTGCCGAGACCTTCTACAGCGAGGTTGAAGGTGGCGCCCCATTGCACTGATGTGCAGAGGCCGCATGCGATGAAGAGGATTGCATTGAGGGGGATGTTGACCACGCTGAATGACATGCTGCCCGAGTCGAAGCCGATGAAGGGCACGGTGGTCTCCGAGGAGTACATGCCACAGAGGACCAGCGCGATACCTACCAGAGTGGTGGATACCATCATGGCGCGCGATGAGATTTTGCCGCCGACGATACCGCCGATGAGGCGTCCGACGAGCATGAGCAGCCAGTAGATACCTACGACTGTACCGGCGATGGCGGCTGAGGTGACGCCGATATTGCCGTTGATGACGATGTCGCTGTTGTTGAGATACTGATAGGTCATGTTGGCCATACCTACCTCGATGCCTACGTAGCAGAAGATGCAGAGAAGGCCCCAGCGGAGGTTGGCGAACTTGAGCGCGTCAGAGATGCGGAGCTTTTCTTTTTTCTGCTGTTCGGTGCCGAAGCCTTCAGCCTCGGGGAGTTCCGAGAAGTAGATCACGATGAAAGCGAGGGCGAAGATACCCATGGCCATGAAGAATACGGGGTTGGCCGAGCTGATTGTGCTGGCAGTGCCGCCGATGAGACCGCCCACGATCACCGGGGCGAGAGTGGCGCCCAGGGAGTTGCATGTGCCGCCGAACTGTACGAGCTGGTTGCCCTGCTTCTGGTCGCGGCCCAATGAGTTGAGCATGGGGTTGACGACGGTATTGAGCATACACATCGAGAAGCCGGCCACGAAAGCACCGATGAGATAGATTGCGAGAGCCATGGATGTGTCGTCGATCATACCTGAGATGTAGGTGATGAGCACACCGATGAAGCCCACGGTGACAGCCATGAGGGCTGTGATGCGGTAGCCGCTGCGTTCGAGCAGTTTGCCGGCGGGATATCCCATGAAGGCGTATGCGATGAAGTTGGCCAACGTGCCGAGCTGTGTGAGCACGGCGTTGCCGCCTGTCATGTTTTTGATAACGTCCCCGAGGGGATTTTGATAACCTGTGACGAATGCGATCATGAAAAAGAGCGCAAACATGATAGCTATCGGCAGTGCGTAACTGCGGTTCTGAGACTTAGCCATTGCGTAAAGTGAGGTTTTAGATTGGGTTAAAGGATTATTTTTTGCAAAGATAGTTAAATAATTGGATTAAGTGTACACACGGTTGCCGAAAATCGCAGTGCCGATGCGCACGAGGGTGGAGCCTTCGTCGATGGCTATGCGGTAATCGTCGCTCATGCCCATCGAGAGGGTGTCGAATCCGCGCAGGTCGGGGCAGATGCGGCGTATTTCCTGCTGCAGGGCTGAGGCTGTGTGGAAGTCGGCGCGCACGCGCGTCATGTCGTCGGTATTGGTGGCCATGGCCATCAGTCCGCAGATGTGCGTGGCTTTGAGCGTCCGGTAGGCTCCCGAGCGGAAAAAGTCGAGCAGCTCGTCGGGCGAGAAGCCGAATTTAGTCTCTTCGGCGGCCACATGTACCTGCATGAGCACCTTGGTGACCACTCCGCGCTCGGCCGAGAGACGGTCGATCAGGGCGAGGAGTGCCGGCGAGTCGACGCTTTCGATGAGCGATGTGAGGCCGATGAGATATTTTACTTTGTTGGATTGCAGGTGGCCGATGAAGTGCCAGCGCACATCGGCAGGCATCCGAGGCACTTTGTCGGTGAGCTCCTGCACGCGGCTTTCGCCGAAGATGCGCTGTCCGGCGCCGTAAGCCTCGCGGAGAGCCTCCACGGGGTGAAATTTTGATACGGCCACAAGCTCCACTCCCTCAGGGAGTGAAGCTTGCAGCTCATGTATGGTGTCCGCTATCCGGCTCATCAGTCTTTTACCTGCATACGGTAGACGTCCATGAGCGGGGTCTCGGAGATGGATACGATGTCGTAGTCGGCCATAGTGCCTTTCATGTGTTCGAGGAAGTTGTCGTAGGCGCTCTTGAAGCCCTGTGCCTGGATCAGTACCTGCGATACGGCGCGTTTTTCCACACCGCTCTTTTCATCGATGGTGATGAAGGCTACCTTGACCATGTACCACTTGTCGCCATCGTCGAAAAAGCCGATTTCGGCGATTTTGGTGCGTTTTACGGCAGCTACGTCAAATTCGCCGGAGATGAAAGGCTTCAATTCCTCGGTGATGCGGGCTTCTGCTTCAGTAAATGAGAGGGCGTCAACGAGATACGGTTCGGTCACTTTTTTGATAGCGCCGTTTTCCTGAGTTTTATCGTATCGAACTTTACATTCAAACCAGTTTGCCATGAAAGTATTGTTTTGTCTATATTATATAATGTGTAATTAAAAGAGGTCAGCTCCGGGGCCGACCGAATCATACGACAAAGGTACAAAAAAATCGTGTGCGCACAAAAAAATGCACTCCGGCGCGCCTATCCGCCCACTGCCACGCAGATGTCATATGCCACTATACCCAATAGCAGGATGCCTATGGCCAGATTGATGTATTTGCGCGGTGCCTGGGTGCCTTTCACATTGCACAGGGCTACTACTGCGAGCGCCAGCAGAAGGATTGTATGGAATATTTCGCGGCTTGTCATTGAATTTTATGCGATTTTGATGCAAAAGTAGTGAAAAATCATGATGAAATACTCAAAATATGTTACCGCACGACCATGCTGATGGTTAAAATACCTAAAAAGTGAGTATTGTGGCATCCTTGCTATAGCTCTAACTTTGCACTCGGTAATTAACAAAAACGCTTAATAGAATTGACAATGAAAAAGGTAAAGTATTTTGCTATGATGGCACTCGCACTCGGAGCCATGACCGCGTGCAGCGACGATGATGACAAGGCAGTGGACGCTGCTGCCGAAGTCGCAGGTACATACGACGGATGGTCGAACGCATCGTGCGCATATTTCCAGGATCAGATCGAGGAAGATCAGGAGCTCACCATAACACGCGTGGCCGACGGAAAAGTCTCCGTGCAATATGAATCCGAGTCATTCGGCACCTACAAGGTGGCTGCCGCAACTGTCACCGAGAGCAACGGCAAATATCTCATCGCCGGCGAAGGTACTACAGAAATGGGCATGGGCGGCAATGTGAAAGAATACGCTTGCACCATGACAGGAACCATCGAAAACCATCAAGGCAACGTCACTTTCAGCATTCCCTCGGTGATGGGCGGCCTCAATGTGGTGTTCAGTACCGGTAAAGCTCCTGCCAATGCCGAATAAATCATTCTTCATGAACATACTTGCCGGAGTGTCAGCTATGCTGGCGCTCTCGGCTTGCAATGGTATATTCGAGGGTATATATGACGAGCCGGAAGCCGATGCCGCATCGGATTTCGGCTTTGTCAACACTCCCTCAGGCGACGAGCCCGGAGTGATATACATTGACGCGACCGACTATACTCTCTGGCACTATATCGATTTCGAGAGCATGGAAGTGACAGCTCTCCCGACTGATGCCGAGGCTCCCGCGCAATGGGATGTGGCGATACATCGCTATGATGCCAAGACCAATGGCGGGGCTGTGTGCGAGACCGGTGCGACAAGTTTCTATTCATTGCGCAATTTTGTGAAACCGGGCGCCGAGGCTTACGTGGAAGATGTGTGGACCACATCGACCATCGTGACCGACATGAGCACTATGGCCGATGGCTATCTCGGATATGCCGAGTCGTATTACAATGCCGAGCTGTCGCGTTGGCTCGACGTCGACAAGAGCCAGATGCCCCCTATCTATACTCCATCCAATAAGGTGTATATGCTCCGCATGGCGGATGGACGCGAGGCTGCCCTCCGCCTTGACAATTTCATGGATGCGTCGGGCGTCAAAGGCTTCATGACAATACAATACATATATCCGTACAAGTAACATCACATTATGCGAATTGCTATGATTACGGTGCTGGCGATGGCGGGTGCATCCGCTGTCGCACAGACCGATTCGGCTACCGAGGCACGGCTCGACTCCCTGGAGCAAGCCTGGGCGCGCGAGCTCAATACGGTGGTGGTCACCGGCACCCGTACTCCGAAATTACTCAAAGATTCACCTATACTTACCCGTGTCATCTCCGAGACGGATATACGCCGTGCCGACGCCACGGACATCAGCGACTTGCTACAGACGGAATTGCCCGGCATTGAGTTTTCTTATTCAATGAACCAGCAGGTGTCGCTCAATATGCAGGGTTTCGGGGGCAACTCCGTGCTCTTCCTCGTCGATGGCGAGCGGCTTGCCGGCGAGACTCTCGACAATGTTGATTACAACCGCCTGAATATGACCAATGTAGGACGCATCGAGATAGTCAAGGGTGGCGCTTCGTCGCTCTATGGCTCGAATGCCGTGGGCGGTGTAGTCAACATCATCAGCCGCGAGGCCACTGAGCCGTGGCGTGTCAATGTCAACGCCCGATATGGCGCGCACAACGAGCAGCGCTATGGCATGACGGCATCCTTCAATGCCGGACCGCTGAGCAGCTCCACCACTGTGCAATATCACGGTGAGGACTCCTATGACATGAAGAACGAGGGCGACTACAGCCGCTACTACGGCGGACACAACTGGAATTTCAAGGAGCGCCTCACATGGAAAGCCACCGATCAGCTCAAGCTCATCGGACGCCTCGGCTACTACTTCCGCCAGCGCAACGCCCAGGAGACCACACGTGACCGCTACCGCGACTTCACCGCAGGTCTGCGCGGGCTTTATACATTCTCGCCGGCTGACAATCTTGAAGTCTCATACTCCTTCGACCAGTACGACAAGAGTGACTACCTCACGGTGACAAAAGCCGATGTGCGCAAGTACAGCAATGTGCAGAACAGCGGCCGTGCCATGTACAACCATACCTTTGCCGGACGGCACATCCTCACAGTGGGAGCCGATGTGATGCGTGACTATCTCACCACATACCAGTTTGCCGACAATGGCCACAGAAGTCAGGTGACGGCAGATGGATTTGCCCAGTTCGATATGAATTTCATTGAGAATTTCAATATCATCGCCGGCGGACGCTACGATTATTTCTCCGAAGCAAACATGAAACACGCTTCGGGACGCGTGAGCACCATGTATAAATTTCCCCGGGTGGCTCTCCGCGCATCATATTCGGGAGGCTTCCGCGCCCCTACGCTCAAGGAGATGTACATGGACTTCGATATGGCAGGCATCTTCATGATCTACGGCAATCCCGACCTGCGCCCCGAGACGTCGCACAACTTTCAGATTTCGGCGGAATATACCCGCAGTCTTTTCAATTTCACTCTCGGCGGATTCTATAACCTCGTGGACGACCGTATCACCACGGCCTGGAGCCAGGCGCTCAAGGGTCAGGTGTACACCAATATCGGCCGGGTGAATATCGCAGGCCTGGAGGCAAATCTCTCCTGGCGGCATCGCTGCGGAGCCGGCACACGCCTGTCATATATGTACACGCACGAGCATGTGCGCCACGGCGAGCCATATACTGCCTCGACCCGGCCTCATACGGCGACCATCCGCCTCGATTACGGCCATAAATGGGGTTGGTACGGGCTGAATATGGCTCTCAACGGACGGGTGCTGTCGGCTGTCGATGTCGATGAATATACTTCGATAACGTCGTATGAGGAGACAGAGCGAGTGCACTATCCTGCATACACGATGTGGAAGCTGCTGCTCACACACTCGGTATGGCGCGGGGTGACTGTGAATATGACTGTGGACAATTTATTCAATTACGTACCTAAATATTATTACAGTAATTCACCGACGACAAACGGCACCACTTTCGCTATCGGCTTGTCGCTGGACATTAATGAATTCTTCAAATGATACGAAACAAGCGTAAGACTATACTCATTTCGATTGGCTGTGCGGTAGTGATCGCGGCAGCCTTTTTGGTGTGGAATGCCATGGCTTCCACTACCAGGATCGCTTTTGTGAATTATCAGGCCATCAATCTTGGACAAATCGCCAAGGCCAATGACAATTCGTTTGTGAAGATCACGGAGCTACCTGTCGAGGAGCTGGCGCGCGCCGGCAAGTTCGACATGGTATTTGTCAACGGCATGGGCCTGCGTATCACCGATGAGCAGCGGCAGGCCTTGGCCGAGGCGGCCGAGGGCGGTACTCCGGTACTCACTACAGCAGCTACCAATCCGCAGAATCTTATCTGCTCGGTAGATTCGGTCGATACTGAGTTTCTGAAACAATATCTTGTGGGAGGCCGCAACAATTACCGCAATCTGCTTCGCTATGTGCGCCGCTTCATCGATGGCAAGAAATGGTTTGCTCCCGAGCCGGGCGACCCCGAGGTGTCGGCGACATCACTGCTGTATTATCCATCGGATAGCGAGGACCTCAACTTCGCATCGGTGGCGGAATATGAAAGCTTTCTGCGTAAAAATGGTAAAAATGCTGACGGCGCGCGTAAAATCATCCTCACCGGCGCGATGGGTGTGCCCGACAGCTTGATTTCGTCGCTCGAACGCAGCGGAAATATCGTTTATCCCGTCAACTCCATCCAGCAGTTTATCATGCGCGGCCATGCCGACTCGGTGGCTGCGGTGGCAGTCATCAATATGGCTCATGGCCGAATGGGTGACATGGTGGTGGAGTATCTCAAAGCAAAAAATATACCGCTTTTCGCTCCGCTCAACGTCAACCGTCCGTATGACGAATGGATGGCCGACAAGATGGGTATGAACGGCGGTTTT
This sequence comes from uncultured Bacteroidales bacterium, assembly GCA_947646295.1. Taxonomy (GTDB): domain Bacteria; phylum Bacteroidota; class Bacteroidia; order Bacteroidales; family Muribaculaceae; genus CAG-873. The sequence continues at coordinate 5,158 of CANSGE010000027.1, read as the reverse complement.
CTCTCGCAGAGCGTGGTGACACCGGAAATCGACGGTGCCGTGCGTCCGTATTCGCTTTTCGCACATTACGAGGGGAAAGACGGACTGCCCTATGTGGCGGCCATCCCTGATCGTCTTGCGGATTTTGTTGAGACTGTGGACAATTACACCGCACTGCGCACAAAACCTAATGCCGAAAAGCATGTGGCTGTCTTTTATTTCAAAGGCCCCGGGCAGAATGCTCTTGTGGCCGAGGGTATGGAGGTGGCGCCTTCGCTTTTCAATCTGCTCACGCGTCTCAAGGCCGAGGGCTACCGTGTGGATGGTCTGCCGGCCGATGCAGCCGGGCTGGAGAGTATGATCGCCGCGCAGGGTAGGGTATTCAATGAGTATGCCCACGGTGCCATGGATGAATTTGTGGCGACCTGCTCGCCTGAAATCGTCTCAAAGAGCGATTATGACCGTTGGTGCCGCGACGCTTTTTCAGATAAAATGCGTGCTGCGGTTGATTCGGTGGACGGTGCTTTTCCCGGTCACGGACTTAAAACAGCTGACGGAGAACTTGCCCTCGCTCGCCTGCGTTTCGGAAATGTGGTGCTGATACCTCAGACGGCCGCAGGATTGGGCGACGATGACTTCAAGATCGTGCACGGCACGGATGCCGCTCCGCCTCACAACTATGTGGCAGCCTATCTCTGGGCGCGGTATGGCTTCGGGGCGGATGCGCTCATACATTTCGGCGCGCACGGCTCGCTCGAATTCACACCGCGCAAGCAAGTGGCCCTCGGCTCTGAGGATTGGTCGGACCGCCTCGTGGGCACGATGCCGCACTTCTATATCTATTCGACTTCGAATGTCGGCGAGGCCATGATGGCCAAGCGCCGCAGCTACGCCGGAATCATCAATTATCTCACCCCGCCGTTCATGGAGAGCAATGTGCGTGGCATCTACAAAAATCTGTCGGACGCTTTGGCCGACTACGACCGCGTGGCAGGTGCCGACAATCCTTCGCAGGCTGCCCTCGACCGAGCTTCGCTGCTGGTCAAGAAATACGCCGTGGAGCTTGGTATCCATCGTGAATTGCGGCTTGACAGCGTCTTGTCGGTCGCTTACTCGCCTGATGATATAGCGCGCATAGGTAATTTCGCCGAAGAATTGGCCAATGAGAAAATCACGGGTGCTCTCTATGTGATGGGTCGTGCGTATGCCCCCGAACATATCACTTCGACGGTATATGCGATGACGGTCGATCCGGTGGCCTACAGCCTCTATGCGCTTGATCGGCGCCGTGGGCGCACTACTATTGATTATGACCATCAGCGGGCACAGTTCACACGGATGTATACCGCGAAGGCGCGCTCTATCGTGCAGGGGCTGCTCGGTGCGCAGCGCGAAGTTGATGATGCCGAGATATGCCGCGTGGCAGCCATATCGCAGGTCGAGCTGGATAGCGCCCGGCGGATACAGGCGGCTGTGGACGGTTCGCACGATATGCTTTCGCGCATGATGGTGATGGGCAGCATGGCCTCTCCGGCTGCCGGTGAGACTGCAAAGATCTCCGAGCGTCCGGCTACTTCGGGCATGCGCCGCATGATGTCGCGGGCAGGTATGTCGCCCGAGAAGGCTCTGGAAATGGCCCGCAAGATGGGGGCCGATGAGGAGGCTATCAAGAAGATGGAGGCCGCCATGAAGAAGAAAGCGGCGGGAGGCCGGCCGTCAGGGCACGGTCACGGCAGTGGTATGGCGGGTATGTCGGCTCCGAGCTTCAGTCCGGCCGAGCTCGAATTTGCCTCGGCGGTGACCGAGGTCGAACGCGCGCTCACCAATGTATCGAAATACCGTGAGGCCCTCACCGAAAGTCCGCAGGCTGAGCTGACGGCTGTCGTAAATGCTCTCGCGGGCGGATATATAGCTCCTACTTCGGGCGGCGATCCGGTGCTCAATCCCAATATCCTGCCCACGGGGCGCAATATGTTTGCGGTCAATGCCGAGGAAACGCCCTCGGCTGTGGCTTGGGAGAAAGGTAAGGCGCTGGGCGATAATACCATAGAAATGTATCGCAAAGCACATGGCGATTCGATACCACGCAAGGTGAGCTACACGCTCTGGAGCAGCGAGTTTATCGAAACCGAGGGAGCAACCATCGCCCAGGTATTGTATATGCTGGGCGTGGAGCCGGTAAGAGACCCCTTCGGGCGAGTGACTGACCTGCGCCTCATCCCATCGGAGGAGCTCGGGCGTCCACGCATCGATGTCGTGGTACAGACGTCGGGCCAGCTGCGTGACCTGGCTGCGTCGCGACTTTTCCTGATTTCGCGCGCCGTGAAGATGGCTTCCGAGGCCAAGGATGACAAGTATCCAAACTATGTGGCAGAGGGCGTGGTGGAATCCGAACGTCATCTCGTGGAGCGAGGTGTGACGCCCAAGGAGGCCCGCGAGCTTTCTACGGCCCGTGTATTCGGTGGAGTCAACGGCAATTACGGCAGCGGTATCCAAGGTATGGTGGAAGCCGGCGACCGTTGGGAAAATTCATCGGAAATCGCCGAAACCTACCTGGCCAATATGGGTGCAGTGTACGGAAGCGAAGAGGATTGGGAGAAGATGCGCGACTTTGCCTTTGAGGCGGCGCTGACCCGTACGGATGTAGTGGTGCAGCCGCGCCAGAGCAATACGTGGGGAGCGCTTAGCCTTGACCACGTCTATGAATTCATGGGCGGCATGAATCTTGCGGTGAAGACTGTCACCGGCAAGGAGCCGGAGGCTTATCTGAGCGACTACCGCAACCGCAATAAGGCTCGCATGCAGGAAGTAAAGGAAGCTATCGGCGTGGAAAGCCGCACCACGATCCTCAATCCTACGTATATCAAGGAAAAAATGAAAGGCGGTGCCGGTGATGCATCCTCGATAGCTGACGTGGTGCGCAATACGTATGGATGGAATGTGATGAAGCCCGAGGCTATCGACAATGAGCTTTGGAATGATATCTATGATACGTATATCGCTGATAAGAATAATCTCGGGGTGAAAGAGTATTTCACATCGGTAAATCCTGCTGCCATCGAGGAGGTGACAGCCGTGATGCTTGAGACGGCCCGAAAGGGTATGTGGAAAGCTTCTGACGAGCAGCTGCGCACCTTGGCCGAACTGCATACGGAAGTACTGGACCAATATAAGCCCTCGTGCTCGGGATTTGTGTGTGACAATGCCAAATTGCGCGACTTCATTTCATCAAAAGTCTCGCCTGAACGCGCGGCCGAGTACAAGCAGAATGTGGCTGAGATACGTGCCGAGCAGGTCGCATCGGATGCCGATGGAACTGTGATGCGCAAGGAGGAACTCAACTCCACCGAAACGGAGACCAATTACGTCAACGGTATCATCGTAGCAGCGGTTGTTGCAGTGGTGCTGGTCGGCTTCGTAGTGCTGATACGCCGTCGTAAGAAGAATGCTGAAAACATCGACGAGTAATGGAAACCGTAGTTCTCGTAATAATGATTCTGACGGCGCTGTCGTTTGTGGTGAAATTATCGTTTCACGGCTGGTCGGGCAAGCTCATCCTGAGCTTGCTGGCTGCCGGGGCGGTAATCGTATCGGAGGATATGGCGCTAAACCAATCAAAGACGCAGATAGCCGACTGGCTCGCGACACCGGATTTGATGCTCGATCTTGCCGTGCTGCTCACGGTGGACGTCTTTTTTCAGATCAGCTTTTGTGTGCTGATGTCGTCGGAGGTGGCAGGCGAGCGTCTCAGACGGATAGGCCGGGCGCTCCTGGAGCTTACCAAGTGGGTGCCGGGACTGCTGATTTTCCCTGTGCTTTTCGCATTGCTGGTGCAGATGATATTTGCCTTTCCGGGAACCGACTTCGGCACTATCACCCTGGCCACCGCAGGAGGTGTACTCGTGGCAGCCATGGTGCTCTCGTGGATAGCCGGGGAGGCATTGCCGGAGGCTGACCTCCGCCTGGAGCTGATCTTCCTGCTCAATGCCCTCATAGCGGTGCTTGGCGTGGTGGCTACAGTGAATGGCCGCACAGCAGCCGTGGGCACCAACTCTGTGGCGTGGGATTCCCTAGCCGGTGTTTTCGGGTTGCTCGTCGCAGGCGCAGCTATAGGATTTATCAAGTTTAACCGTAAAAAATATACAAATCAATGAACGTAATATCAAACATTCTCTATTGGATCTCCACCGGCTTGCTTGTGCCGGTGATAGTGCTGCTGATTTTCTTTTTTATACGTGCGCTGATACTCATCGGTGCCTTTTTCGGACAATACCTGCAGGTGAAAAAGCATACGGCAGCTTTCGACCGCCGTATCTCGCAGCTGACGTCCGGAACGCTGGACGACTTTACGGCTTCATTGCCTAAGAAATCTGATTCGCCGGTAGTGGCGTGCGCGAAGTCGATCATCGAACATTCGGCCGACGCGACAAAAATCGACCTGATACTCTCTCAATACGAACTCGAGGCTGACAAGAATCTCGCGACCTCGAAAGTACTTACCAAGATGGGACCGATACTTGGGTTGATGGGCACGCTCATACCGATGGGGCCCGCGCTTGTGGGACTTTCGACAGGCGACATCGCCTCCATGGCATATAATATGCAGGTGGCATTTGCCACTACGGTGGTGGGCCTTGTGGTGAGCGCTATCGGATTTCTCACGCAGCAGGTCAAGGAGCGCTGGGCAGTGCGCGACCTCACCATGCTCGAGTACTTGGCGGAAGTAGTGAAAACATCTAATAAAGCAGAATGATGCGCCGACGCAGATTATTGAAACGGAGTGAGGACTCCGATCCGATGAGTGTGGTAAGCAACCTCTTCGATGTGGCCATGGTCTTTGCCGTGGCTCTGATGGTGGCTCTCGTGAGCCGATATAATATGACGGAGATGTTCTCGCAGGAAGATTTCACTATGGTGAAGAATCCGGGAACCGACCAGATGGAAATCATCACTAAGGAAGGTGACAAGATCAACCGGTATACACCCTCGGATTCGGAGGATGGCGCAGGCAACCGCGGCAAGCGTGTTGGTACGGCCTACCAGCTGGAGAACGGTGATATAATCTATGTGCCGGAATGATGAACTAAGGTACGATATCTATAACAAAAACCGAAGAGGGCCGCAGGGAATACAGAGGCGCGCGTAATTGGGCATGATGCGCGAAATTGACTCGAAACCA